>JAPPFQ010000559.1 GCA_028875135.1 Acidobacteriota bacterium | reverse complement strand
CCTCTACCAGCACAAGGTACTGTTCTGGGGCATCCTCGGCGCCCTGGTCATGCGCGCTACCATGATCGCCGTGGGCGTCACGCTGATCCATCACTTCCACTGGATTCTTTACGTTTTCGGCGCTTTTCTGATCTTCACCGGAGCGCGCATGGCGATGCAGGGCGACGAGGAGATCGAGCCGGACAAAAACCCGTTGGTGCGGTTGTTCAAGCGCTTTTTTCCGGTCACCACGTCATACCATGAATCGCGCTTTTTCGTGCGCCTGGACGGGCGACTGTTCGCCCTGGATGCCCGCACCGGACGGCCGGTTGCGAGTTTCGGCAGCGGCGGTGTCCTGAATCTTCGGGCTGGCATGGCCGACCGCTTTCCGAAGCGCATCTACGGGGTGAGTTCACCTCCATTGATCTTCGAGAACCTGGTGATTGTAGGCTCGGTGGTGTCGGACGGTCTGCCAGAGGGGCCCGACGGAGACGTCCGCGCCTTCGATGCCGATACAGGGCAACTGGTTTGGCGGTTCAACACGGTCCCCGGACCTGGCGAGGTGGGGAACGACACTTGGGAAGGGAAGTCCTGGAAAGACCGGGGAGGAACCAACGTCTGGGCTCCCATGAGCTGCGATGCCGAACGGGGAATCCTCTATCTCCCGGTGAGCTCTCCCTCCCCGGACCGGTACGGAGGCGGGCGCAAGGGGAAGAACTGGTTCGGGGATTGCCTGGTCGCCCTGGACGTTCGCACCGGGCGGCGTCTGTGGCACTACCAGATCACCCATCATGACCTTTGGGACTGGGACCTGCCGGCGCAGCCCAATCTGGTTGACGTGCGCCGCCAGGGAACAACCGTGCCTGCGGTGGCCCAGATCACCAAGATGGGGTATGTCTTCGTCTTCGATCGGGTGACGGGGAAACCCCTGTTCCCCATTGAAGAGCGGCCCGTTCCCCCCAGCCCGGTTCCCGGGGAGGAAGCCTGGCCGACCCAGCCGGTACCGCTCAAGCCGCCGCCTATCGCGCGTCAAGGCATGACACCCGACGAGATCAATCGCCTGGACCCGGAAACGGAGGCCGAGTGCCGGTCCATCCTGGAAAAGGCAACCCTGGGGAAGATGTATCAGCCGCCCGGTCTGGAGTACACGGTGCTGTTCCCGGGCACCAACGGCGGGCCCAATTGGGGCGGGGCATCCTACGATCCCACCTTGAACTGGTTGTTCGTCAACTCCATGGATGTCGGGCAGGTGGTGAAGATGGTGGAAGGACGGTCAGGGAGTCGGTTGCCCTACATGGCCCGGGGAATTCGCCAGGGACGCTTCTGGGATTCCAGGCGGCTGCCCTGTCAGGCGCCTCCTTGGGGAACCCTGACGGCTATCGACCTGAACCAGGGAAGCCTGCGCTGGCAGGTGCCGCTCGGCCTGGTGGAGAAACTGGCGGCTCGCGGGATCACCGGAACCGGCTCGCCCAACCTGGGTGGCTCCATCGTGACAGCCGGCGGCCTGGTGTTTATTGCCGCCACCAATGACCGCCGCTTTCGGGCTTTCCACTCCGGAACGGGCCGCCAGCTTTGGGTTGCCCGGCTGGATTTCAGCGGGCACGCAACCCCCATGACCTTCTGGTCGAGGCGTTTGAAGAAGCAACTGGTGGTCATCGCCGCCGGTGGCGGCAACAAGTACAACGACAGCTATGGCGATGCCCTGGTAGCCTTCGCCTTGCCTTGAACATGCGTCGGACCGGTCGCCCCCATGCCCAAAATCCCGGAGGGTCTACTACCGTGGGGTCCCAGGACGTCGATTCAGACGGTCTGCCTGGCCTTGCTGGCGGCGATCCCCTGGATCTCCGGTGCTCACGAAGATTCTTCGCCGAGTCGAAACGATACGCAGCCGATCCCGCAGCCGCTCCCCTTCAGCCATCGCAGCCATACTCAATTGGGGTTGAATTGCTCCATCTGCCATGCCATGGAGGGGAGAGGCGGCAGTGCAGGCTTTCCTCCCGTAGCTCTTTGCCTGTCCTGTCACCGTGGAGGCGAGGGAGAAATCTCCGCTGTTGGAGAATTGTTGGAGGGTTACGAGCAAAGAGGCGAAACCATTCCCTGGGTCCGGGTCTACAAGATCCCCGATTTTGTCTTCTTCAGCCACAAGGAGCATCTGGCCTCCGGAGCCACCTGCACGACCTGCCACGGCGCGGTGGAGCTGAGGGACAGGCTCGAGCAAGAAGTTCCAACTTCAATGGAGCACTGTATGGATTGCCACAAGTCTCAAGGAGCCTCCCTGGAGTGCCACTTCTGTCACGAGCTGAACCAGTGAGGACCGCGGTAGATAACCCGCGAGCGATGCGGCAATCCATAATCTGTATTGATAGTTGGCATAAACAAAACTGATTTTGACCATTGGAGCGGTCACTCTACAATGAGTTCACTTCTTCGATACAGAGCCGTATCGGGGGGGGATAGATCGCCCACCGCCGACGGGAGTGGCCCGGTGGTGGTGATTTGGACAGAGACGTCCATTGGATCCGAGCGGGGACTCGTGCCGATGGACGTCTTTTTTTATTTGGGGCCTCTACAGGGTTCCGCAAGAAGGGACTAATCGGAAAGGAAAGGAGAGCAATGAAAACGAATTGGGCCGTGTTGCTTATGGCTGGACTGCTGGCCTCGGGCTTGTCGAACGGGGTGACCCTTGCACAGGACAGCAGTCAGGAGGAGTTGCTGGAACGAATCAAGAAGCTGGAGGAGAGGATTGCTGAACTGGAAGGGAAGAGCAAAGCCACCTCCAAGGAAACCGAACCGGCCGGCGAAACCACACCCGGCGAGCCGGCTGCCCCGGAGGCGGAAACCAGCGACACGGCGCCCATACTGGACTTCTTCAAGGCGACCAAAGTCAGTGGGTACGTCGATGCCTACTACGGCTATAGCTCAAACGATCCCGACAGCGGCATTGTCGATTTTCGTGGGCTGGACACCCGGCACAACAGCTTTCAGTTCGATCTGGCGAAAATCGTTTTCGACCGGCCCGCCGGCGAGACCAACAGCCTGGGCTACCGCATCGACCTGGTCTACGGACCGGCTGCCGATACCTATCACTCGTTTGAACCCGTTGGCGGCCAGCAAGAAATCATCAAGAACATTCAACAGGCTTACGTGAGCTACATCGCCCCCGTCGGAGACGGCTTGACCGTCGATGTCGGAAAGTTCGGAACCTTCGTGGGCGCGGAGGTGCTGGATACCATCGACAACTTTCAATACCAGCAATCGATTCTCTTCGGCTTCGCCCAGCCCTACTACCACACGGGAGTCCGCACCAGCTACTCGGTTTCGGACACGGTGGACGTGGGTTTTTATCTTGTGAACGGTTGGAACAACTCCACCG
>JAPPFQ010000050.1 GCA_028875135.1 Acidobacteriota bacterium | reverse complement strand
GTTCGGGGACAGGTCCCGCTCGACCCCCGAGATCGTTTGGCGAGCCTCCGAGGCCTCCTCCAACTTCAGCTCGCCCCTGGTCCACCGCTCCCGGGTCTACATGGTGAACCGAGTGGGAGTGGCCTTCTGCCTGGACCTTGAAACGGGACAGGAAGTTTGGCATCAGCGGCTGAAGGGTCCCTGCTGGGCATCCACCATCGGCATTGGAGACTTCATTTACTTTTTCGGAGTGGATGGGGTGGTTGAGGTCTTTCGAGCCGCCGACATGCCGGTCAAGATTGCGGAGAACCGTTTGTCGGCCCAGTCGCGGCTCTACGGGGTTGCCGTGGAAAACGGCAGGCTGGTCCTTCGTTTCGGGCGGCGGCTCGCCTGCATCCGGCATGCCCGACCGGCAGAACAGTGCTCCTGAAGTCTTCCCGCCACAGAGGCCTGGCTGCCTTTACTCCGTCCGCCTCCCCGCCGCGCCAAGAAATACATTGCAATTGAAATTCATTTTCATAATAATCCGAGAGAGAAGCCCCTACCGCGGAAATGCACTCCCGGCGCCCGGTTCTCGAATCGCACCTCAAGGAAAATCCGCACGTGCCAATACGAAGGAATCGCCTGCTGCCGGTATTGGTCGGCACACTCACCGTCGTTCTGGCCTCTGCGGCGACGGCTCACACCTCGACGCTTTGGATCCAGGGCCAGGTTCTCGATCCCTCGGGGGGCCCTGTCCCCGGAGCTACGGTCACACTGACACCGGAGGATAAGAGTTTTGAAAGAAGGTCCCGGACGGGAGAGGCAGGTCGCTTTCGGTTCGGCGAGCTAGGCCCGGGAGCTTATCGAATTATTGCTTCCAGCCGCGGCTATCGTTCTGCCGATCGGAGCCTGAGACTGCCGAAAGATGCGACCAAAGAGCTCCGGTTGACGTTGCAAACGGATCCGAGCTTGACCATCTACGAGCGCATCATGGTGGTGGGTGATCCTGAGCGTGCCGATGAACTCCCCGGATCAGCCCATATTATCGGTCCGATGGAGTTGAAGAGACAGAAGCAGGGCCTGGACGATGTTCACCGCATGCTGAGGCAGATCCCCGGGGTCAATATTCAGGAGGAAGAGGGTTACGGACTGCGGCCCAACATCGGGATGCGTGGCACCGGTGTGGATCGGAGCTCCAAGATCACCTTGATGGAAGACGGAGTTCTGATCGCGCCGGCCCCTTACGCTGCTCCCTCGGCCTACTATTTCCCCACCCCGGGACGCATGCGATCCCTGGAGGTTCGCAAGGGCTCCAGCCAGATCAAGTACGGCCCCAGAACCAATGGCGGAGTCCTGAATCTCGTGTCCAGCGAAATCCCTCACGCATTGAGCCTGGACGGCAAGCTCGGGTTTGGATCCGACTCGGCGGGCCAGGGTCATCTCAACTTGGGAGGGACTCACGGCAACTTTGGCTGGCTGCTGGAAAGCTACCAGGTGAAGACGGACGGCTTCAAGGAACTGGACGGCGGAGGAGATACCGGATTTTATATTGGCGATTATCTGGCCAAGCTTCGTTTTCAAACGCCTCTGGATGCCAGGGTCTTCCAGCAATTCGAGGTGAAGCTGGGATCCACCGAGCAGGACTCGGAAGAAACCTATCTGGGCCTGACCGACGATGACTTTGCCGTCAACCCCAACCGTCGCTACGCCGCTTCTCAGGCCGACCGCTTCGATTCCAATCACCGTCAATATCAGGCCAGGTATTTCGTTGCCCTCCCCGGCGGCCTCGACGTGACCACTGTCGCTTATCGCAACAACTTTGCCCGAAACTGGTTCAAGCTCCAGAGCATAGCAGGCAACAGCATCTCCAGAGTCTTTGGGGATCCCGACGCCTACGCCGGCGAGCTGGCGATCGCCCGTGGCGCGGACAGCGATCCCGACACGTTGAAGGTCAGAGCCAACAACCGCCGGTACTACTCCCAGGGTATTCAGTCGGTGCTGGGTCTGCACCGCCACCTGGGAGACGCTCAACATCGATTTGAATTCGGCTTTCGCTACCACGAGGATCAGGAGGCTCGGCTCCAGCACGAGGACGGCTTCCGGATGAGTGGCGGGCGCATGAACCGAACGAGTTTCGGCGCTCCGGGAAGCCAGTCCAATCGGCTCAGCGATGCCGAAGCCCGGTCCTTATTCGTCCAGGACGAGATTCGATGGGACCGCTGGACGGTCATACCCGGCATCCGCTACGAGAGTATCGGCCTGACCCGAACGGATTTCTCCAGGACCGACCCCGGACGAACCAGCCCGACTCGAATCAGGACCAATGACCTGCAGGTCGTGGTTCCGGGGGTAGGCGTCAATTTCGATGCCAGTCAAAAGGTGCGGTTCTTTGGCGGTGTCCACAAGGGCTTCTCGCCGCCGGGGCCCGGATCGAACGAGTTTACCGAGGCGGAGAACGGCATCAATTACGAGTTCGGTTTCGGTCTGGGACAGCCAGGCTCCAGCGCCCAGCTTGTAACTTTCTACAGCGACTACGGCAATCTCCTGGGAGCGGATACCCTGGCCGCCGGAGGACAGGGGACGGGCGACCTCTTCAACGGCGGAGAAGCTCGTGTGGTGGGGATGGAGGCCTCGATCTCGTTCGACCCGGCTGCGAGCTCGCAGGCCGGATTTTCCCTGCCCGTGCAGATTTCCTATACGGTCACTGACGGCGAGTTCCGCAATGCCTTCGACAGCGCATTCGGTCCCTGGGGAAACGTGCTTGTGGGAGACAAGCTTCCCTATCTGCCTCGTCACCAGTTCTACGCGAGTCTTGGCGTCAGGACCGGCAAGTGGAATGCTGGCTTCGACACCCACTGGGGGAGCAGCATGAGAACCGTGGCCGGCCGGGGGCGGGCGCCCCTGCTGCAACGCACCGACGCCTACGCGGTGCTCAACCTTTCGTCGGAATATGAACTCTCAAAACGAGCCAGTCTTTTTGCCAACGTGCAGAACGTGACCAACAATCGCTACATCGTGGCCCGCCGTCCCGCCGGCGTCAGACCGGGACTTCCCCGTCTCTTCATGGCCGGAATTCACTTCAGGCGGGGGAGGAAACGTTAGGGATTGCGGATTGAAGACCGGGGCGGAAACCGGTCTCGACCGCTGGGGGGAATGGTCACACCCTCTTTTCAGCGCCGATCTCAGGTTCTTGGCGTTTGGGAGGGAGACTACGAACCTAGCAGACGATCGCACTCCTGCTGAATCAGATCACAGTGTTCCAACTCTTCCTCGGCAAACTTCTGAAAGATGGCCTTGCCGCGGGTGTCGTTGAACTTTTCGGCGTAGCGTTTGAAAAAACTGTGGGCTCCCTGCTCCATGGACAGAGCCAAGTGTAGAGCCTCTTCCAGGC
>JAPPFQ010000439.1 GCA_028875135.1 Acidobacteriota bacterium | reverse complement strand
ACGGCATGCTCGTAGGGGACCGCCCTGTCGGCATCTCCGTGGATGGTCAGCACCGGCGGCAGTCCCGGCCGGACGTAGCTCAGGGGCGAGACCCGCCTGGCGATTTCATGGCGGTCGCTCTGGCTGCCCAACCAGGTCACGGCGTAGGACTGCCTGTTCTCGCCTTCCAGCAGGTCATCGACATCGGTGATCCCGAACCAGTTCAAGATGGCGGCCACCTTGAGCTCCTCCCTGCCCAGACAGCGCCGGTCCAGGCTCGAGGAAGCCGGCAGCATCCCGGTAATCAGGGAAAGGTGGCCCCCCGCCGACCTACCGGTGAGCACGATCTTGTCGGTGTCGAAGTTGTATTTCTCGGCGTTCCGGATGACCCAGCGCAGGGCGCAGCGGCAGTCCTCGACGGCACCCGGAGCCAGCGACACTCTCGCCAGCCGGTATCCCACGTTGACCACGGCCCAGCCCATCTCCAGGTAGGGCAGGAAATAGAGCGGGCGGACGTTCTTGTTGCCTCCGACCCAGCCGCCGCCGTGAATGTAGACGACCGTGGGAACCGGCGAAGTCGCCTGCCGCGGCCAGTAGACATCCAGCTTGGACTCCCAGTTGTCGGCCACCAGGTAGGTGATGTCGGTCCTGACGCTGTAACGACTGAACAGCGTGGCCACCCACTCTTCCTTGGGCGAAACCTTGTCCCCTCCCCAGGCCTGCGGAGTGACTGCCAACAAAACCACCAGCGCCAGAACGCTTCTCAAACGATTGGAATCCAACATCCATTCCCTCCCCGCGGGGCTACGGTCGTGATCCTTGCCCCGCATACCGGTGAAGAATCTCCTCTGGACCTTTTGTAAAATTCGGCAACGGGACGTTTACCGAAATGGCCACAAAAGGCACAAAAACACAACTTGTGCCCTTTTGTGCCCTTTGTGCCTTTTGTGGTTACACAGCATTTTTCGCCGGGTCGCACCCGCTATTGAAAGAGGCAGAACCTCAGGTATACCGGCCAGATAACCTGCCTCGTTGCAATTTTGCAAAGGGCTCATCCTTCTGTAGGTCTTCCTTCGTGTCCCTTGGTTGTCCTGCATGCGCCTTGTTGGAAAGCTCTCTTGCGACTACGATTTCCGCCCCTGATCAGGCGGGAAGGTTCCAGACACGGGCCGCATTCAGTCCCAGGATCTTCTCCACATCCTCCGGACTGAAGAAAGTCATCTCCTCCCGGACGAGGGCCAGCTCTTTGGCCAGGGTGGGCCTCTCGTAGGCGGCTCGAGAGGCGCCCGGGTACCCCGTCCCCCACAGCAACTGGTCTGCTCCGAACTCCTCGTAGACCCTTCGCACCCAGGAGAAGGCCTCCCGGAACGGATACTCGGCTCCGGAAACCGAGGTAAGCTCGGAGACCTTGACCCAGACGTTGGGATACTTGGACAAGGCCAGCAGCTTCTTGAACTCGGGGGTGGGATCCTCCACGGTCAGATCGATCTGGGAGAGATGATCGACGCAAACCTTTACCTCCGGATGGCGGCTCACCATCTTTTCCAGCTTGGGGAGCTGCCGGGTGGAAATATAGAAGTTGAAGACCGCATCCAGTTGGGCGGCCTTCTTCCAGAGCTTGTCGGTGTCGGGATGGTTGAGCCACCCATCCCCGCCCTTGGCGCCGTCGAGATAGTAGATCGGGCTGAAACGCATTCCCGAAAAGCCATGCTCCTTGACCCAATACTCGAGTCGGTGGGCCACCTTGGGGTCGGTGGGATCGATGAGGCCATGGGCCCGAACGCGGTCCGGGTGGGCCTTGAGGCTGTCGGCCACGTAGGAATTGTCCCATCCGTGATAGATCACCTGCACCAGGATGCTGTGAGTCACGCCGTTGCGGTCCATGTCCTCGATGAGCATTTCGGTGGTGCCTTCGGCGGGAATGTCGGCGTATTTGAAGTCGGGAATGTAGGGATGCGGGAAGGGATAGCGGACGGGATCGTTGGCCCACACGTGCATGTGGGTGTCGACGACCGGGCGCCGCGCGGGAGCCGGCGACTCCTCTTCGGGACCACACCCCGGAGCCAAGGCCGCACCGGCCAGACCCAGCGCTGCCGCGCAGCGGCCGGTGGATTCCAGGAACTCGCGCCTGTTGACGGGCTGCTTCAAGTCGTTGCTTTTCATTTCCCTTCCCGACCAGACCCGGTCTGTTTCGCCCCGGCTATTGAACCCCTCCGGCCTCCCCGGCCGCCGCCACCTGCCGGCGCGGCAGATAGTCAACCCGTACCTCGACCTTCTCCACCGTCATGGCCGGATCGTCCGCCTTGCGGCCCTTTACCAGAATACCGACCAGGTTTTCCCCCACCGCAAAAAGATCGGGATCGGGACTGAAGACGACCCAGCCCTCCTCCGCCCTGCCTTCGCCCACAAGCACCCCGTTCACCCGCACTTCCAGGCGGGTTTCGATCCCCGCCCTGGGAGGTGAGGTGTACAACTGTGGGAGCGTCCAGAAAGGATTGATGGGCGCCTTGCCGATGGTTTGTTCCGCAGACAGCTTCTTGGTCCCGGGGTCCGACAACAGCACCGCCAGGGTCAGATCCCCGATCTGCTCGACATGGTCGGAGAGGCGGTCCCCGACCCGCAGCTTGAGCAGGGTGTCCACCCGCCCGGAATTGCTCAGAGTCGCCGGCAACTGGGCCAGCATGTTGGTGTTCTGGTAAGCGAAGCGGGGTGTCTTCCACTCGTGCACGTTGGGTCCCCCGGAGCCGCCCCCGCCCCTGCGCTGGACCACGAAGGTCTTGTCCAGGAAGCGAAGGGTTTCGGGGCTGCCCAGTTCCTTGTAGGCCTGCTGGTAGACCTGGATTCGATCGGAGTCGTCGAAGTAGGCCTGGTGGACGAACATCCCGGTCTTTTTCCTGACTTCCGGAGAGGCGGTGCCCCAATTGAAGGCCTGCAGGCTATCGATGCCCTGCTGCCACCAGTTGGCCGCCACGCCCCGCATCACCTCGATGGGAGGCCAGGAGTAGCCGTCGGAACAGTGATGGTCGTCCAGGGTGGCGTAAATCTTGATGGGCTTTTCCCCAACCAGGTGGCGGAAACGCTCGATCTCGAGCTCGAGGGACCGCACTCCCAGGACCAGGATGTCCACCAGGTTCTGCTGTACCCAGGTGGCCACGTCCAGGCCGTCGAAATGGCAGCCGACAAGGGTATCGGGGATCCGGGCCGCCAGCAGGAAGGGGCGGCCGCGTCGCTCCTCCACCTTGAGGGTGATGGCCCTCAGGTCGCGCAGGAACTGGCTGATCGCCCGTCGGTTGGCCCACATCCGGCCGGCAGGCAGATTGCTGTGTTGTTTTGATGGACGAACTCGGTAGTATAATCTCTGAACAAAATTCTCAAT
>JAPPFQ010000118.1 GCA_028875135.1 Acidobacteriota bacterium | reverse complement strand
TCGAAGGGGACGTACGCACCTCCAACTATCGCCTCCAAAACCGACACCTGGAAATTGGAGCCAGGGGGGATCTGCCCAATTTCCCGGGGAAGACCAACCAGGATTTCAAGCACGAGGAGGTGCGCCAGGAGCGCTTCGCGCTGATTGAAGAGGTCGCCCGGAATTACCCCATCGACGGCCTTGAGCTCCAGCTCAACTACATCAGTCCGGGACCCTACTTCTTTCACCCCAGCGAAGTGGCGGCAGGCCGACCCCTCATGACCGCCTGGCTCAAGAGGGTCTACGAGGCGCTGAAGGCCGACGACCCGGATCGCGAACTGGTGTTGCGCGTTCCCAACGACATCGACCAGGCCTATTCCCTGGGACTCGACTACCGGGAATGGATCCGGCAGGGCATCGTGGATGTTCTGGTTGGGGAGACCTATTGGGGGAGGCTGGACACCATGGCCGATTTCCGGCCGCTGGTGGAAGCCGTCAAGGGGTCCGACTGCCGGGCTTTCGGAGCCATCAACAGCATTGTCAGCTCCGACCGCCTGTTGAGCGGCACCATCGAAATGACGCGGGCCACCGCTTGCAATTACTGGCAGCAGGGTGTCGACGGGCTTTACCTGGCCCAGTGGTTCGCGGGAGCCAACTGGCCCTATCGGGCCGATTTCTATGCCCAGTTGCGGGAGATCGACCATCCCGACATCATGGCCCCCAAGGACAAGTTCTATACGGTGATGACCCTGGGAGACTATGGGGGGACGCGGGGCGTGCCGGCGTCCGAGGCGCAACCCACCCTGCCGGTCGAGCTGAAACCCGGCCAGACAGCCAAAGTCGAGGTGACGATCGCCGACGACCTGATGCAATGGGACCGGGAAGGTATCGTCCGGGAGGTGCTGTTGCGCTTGCGCATCGGGGTCAACGAGCGGGAGCGGCTGGACATTCGACTCAACGGCAAGGCATTGCCGGAATCGGCCCTGAAAAAGATCAACCAGATGTACAAGATGTACGCGCCCTGCAAGCGCGTCGGAGGCTACTGGTTTGTCTACAAGCTGGATCGCCAGTACTGGCCCAGGCAGGGGAGCAATCTGCTTGAGGTGACCCTCACCCATCGGGACCCGGACCTCGCCACCGGCCACGTTCGGCTCGGCGACGTCGAACTCGAGACCAGGTATCTGATCAGCAGAAACTTCTGGACGGACGACGATCCCGATGTCGGCCCCTATGAAAAAACGGGACGCAATTCCAGGCGTTAGTCCGTGCCAGAGGATTGACAGCCACCAACACTTCTGGCTGGCCGACGGCTTCGACTACCCCTGGATGGACTAAGCGGGTGATGATCGGCAGCGATTGGCCGATCTGCCTGAACGGCAGCAGCTATGATGAGGCAGTAGGCCTGGTGCGCACAACGCTGGCTTCCGCTCGGAGCCCCTCGGTCGAGTCGGCGGTGTTTGGACGGAATGCGGCCAGGTTCTATGGGCTGGAGGCTGGTGAGCATGACTGACTATTTAATGAATCAGTTCGGATTGGAAGGGAAGCGTGCCCTGGTGACCGGGGCCGGTCGAGGCATCGGACAAGCGGTGGCTCTGGCCCTGGCCGGCAGCGGCGCCCGGGTAGCGGTGCACTACCGGCAGTCCAAACGGGAGGCCGAAGACACGGTCGATCGGATCAGGCAGGCCGGGGGGGACGGATGGACTGTCCAGGCGGATCTTGCGAACGCGGCGGGAGCCCGCCATCTGCTGGAACAGGTGAGTCGGCGCTGGGACGGGCTGGACGTTCTGGTCAACAACGCCGGGGACATGGTGAGCCGAAGCCTGCTGCAGCAGGCCGAAGACGACTGGATCGAAACGGTCTTGCGGGTGAACCTGCACAGCACGCTCTACGTGACTCGAGAATCCATTCCCCTGCTGGAAAGAGGTTCCGATCCCTCCATCATCAACACGTCCTCGATTTCCGCTCACACCGGCGGCGCCGGGCGCGTTTCCATCTATGCGGCAGCCAAGGGGGCCATTCTCAGCCTGACTCGGAGTCTCGCCAAGGAACTGGCGCCCCGGGTGCGAGTGAATACCATTTCGCCGGGTGTCATTCTGACCGATATTCATGACCGCCTGAACACCCCTGAAGCGCTGGAAGCCCTTGCCCGACAGACACCTCTGGGTCGAAACGGCCAGCCCGAAGAATGCGCTGCAGCGGTGGTTTTCCTGGCCGGGACGGCCTCTTCCTTCATCACCGGACAGGTCATCGAGATCAACGGTGGATTGTGGATGGGATAGATGGGCCTGCGAATCGCTGTCGCTCAGATCTCATCCGAGTCCAACCATTTCGTGACCGGCCTGGCCGGGTCGGACTTCTTTCGAACCACCGGCTACCTGCTGGAAGGACATGATCTGCTGGACCTGGGCCGGTCGGACACCGAAATCGGCGGTTTTCTTTCCATCCTCCGGTCCCAAGAGCCGGTCGAGGCGGTTCCGCTGATGGCCGCCCGGGCCAACTCCGGCAGTCCGCTTTCGGCGGAATGCTATCGCTCCCTGAAGCGAAGGCTGCAGGAGGGGTTGCGCCGAAACGGGCCCGTGCACGGCATCCTCCTTTCCTGCCACGGCTCCATGGGGGTCCAGGATCTGGACGACCCCGAGGGGGACCTGGCCGGAGCCCTCCGCGAAATCGTCGGCCCCCGGGTTCCCCTGGCCCTCACGCTCGACCTCCATGGCAACCTGACTGGGTCCATGGTTCAAGAGGCAGATTTTCTGGTCGGTTACCATACCTATCCTCACCGGGACGCCTTCCAGACAGGTCAACATGCGGCCAGGCTGTTGCTGCGGGCCGTCAAGGGGCAGAGCCGCCCGGCCATGGCCCTGGCCCGCTTGCCCCTGATTCTGACCAGCTTCAACGCCTCCACCGAGGGGGACGGCCCCTTTGCCGGGCTCCGGCGTGAGGCCGACCGGATGGAGCAGACGCGGCCGGAGGTGCTGTCGGCCTCGGTCTTCAACGTCGGGGCGTACATCGACGTTCCGGAAATGGGTTGCAGCTCGCTGGTGATTACCGAAGGCGATGAGGCTCTGGCCGGGGAATTGGCCCGCCGGCTGGCGCTGCGGCACTGGAACGAGCGCGAGTCCTATCGAGTGGAGACTCTGACCGTGGCCGACGCCGTGGAGCGGGGCCGCCGGGTTCAAGGAGGCCCCATCCTTCTGCTGGACACCGCCGATACCACCGGAGGCGGCGCCGCCGGCGACAGCATCGCGCTTGTCAGAGAACTGATCGAGCTCGGCGTCGAGGATCCCTGCCTGGCCATGGCGGTCGATCCCCGAACCGTCGGCGACTGCTGGCATCGGGAGCCCGGCAGCCGGTTCCAGGTGGAGGTGGGACACCGCCTGGACCCCCAG
>JAPPFQ010000679.1 GCA_028875135.1 Acidobacteriota bacterium | reverse complement strand
TATCCGGCGTACTTTATCGTCCGGGTTCTGGGCTATGCCACCCCGGTGGCCGGGGGGCTGGATTCGCTGGCCCAGTTCCCGGAGACGGTGCGGTTGGGGCTGGGGTGCATCGACCACTGCGACCCCAGGGTGGAGAGCGTGGAAGATGTGGTGAAGCGGGCGGAGGAGGCCATGCGGCACCTGGACAAGAGCCGCATCACCCTGCACCCGGACTGCGGCTTCGCCCCCTCGGCCCAAAATCCGATGGATCTGGACGAGGCCTACCGGAAACTCAAGGCGATGTGCCGGGCGGCCCGGCTGTTGAGGGAAAAGCATGGCTGACGGCCCCCATTGCTCGCGGGGAGCCGCACTTTCCCGGCGGGCTGCCGCCGCCTGACCAAAACCGATCTTCCCGCGGGAAAGGAGACCCGTGCAATGATGAAACTGTTGAGCGGTTTGACAGGAACAACCTCGATTCGGCTGGGACTGGCCGGGATGGCCCTGGTGCTTCTCTACCTGGGCTGCGTGACCGGCGGCCCGGGGGAATCTTCCGTCGGGGCCCGCTGGCTGGCGGGGGACCACCACATTCACAGCCGCTTCAGCGTGGGCTGGAACCGGGACAACGATCCACCCACCCCGATCATCGGGGGCGACGCCATCTACCCCATTCCCATGAATGCGCTCATGGGCAAGCGCTTCGGCCTGTCCTGGGCGGTTGCCACCGACCATGGCGGCCCCAACCACAGCAAGGTCAACCTGGAGCGGGCTTATCCCGAGCTGGTGCTCTCGCGGGAGCTGGTCCCCGAGGTGGTCCAGTTCTGGGGCATGGAGTTCAACTCGCCGGGGGCCGACCACAGCAGCCTCATCATTCCCCACGGCCCGGACGAGTCCCAGCGGTTGTATGAACTGGAGTCGAGGTTTGACCGCAACGAGGCCTGGCCGATCGACGAAACGCGCAATACCGAGCCCCTCATGATCGAGGCCATTCGGTTGATGAAGGGTCTGGAGCCCAAGCCGGTCCTGATCGCCAACCATCCCTCCCGCTCGGCCGCGGAGACCGGTGAATACGGGGCCTACGACCCTGCCGAGCTGCGGCGTTGGAACGATACGGCCCCCGAGGTGGCGGTGGGCATGGCGGGAGCGCCCGGCCACCAGGCGAGGACGCTCAACTCCGACGGCACCCTCGACCCGGAGAGCCCCCGCGGGTCATACGGCAGGTATCCGACCCGGGGAGGATTCGACCCCATGACCGCTCGTCTGGGCGGTCTTTGGGACTCCATGCTGGGAGAGGGGCGCCGCTGGTGGATCACCGCCAACTCCGATTCCCACGTGCACTTCACCGAGGGCGGCAGCGATTTCTGGCCCGGCGAGTACTCCAAGACCTATGTCTACGCCGAGAAGTCGCACTCGGGCATTCTGGAAGGGCTCCGCCGGGGTCGAATCTTCGTGACCACCGGGGATCTCCTCTCGGAGCTCTTTGTGACGGCGCGTTCTCGGGACCGGAGCGCGGAAATCGGGGGCACCGTTCAGGCCGCTGACGGAGCCTCCGTCGAGGTCACCATCCGGTTCAGAGATCCCGAGACCCCCAACTGGCATGGGGACAACCCGGAGGTGGTCCGCGTGGACCTGATTGTCGGCAACCTGACCGGTCCGTTGCCTGACCCCGCGCAGGACCGCAATCCCACCACCCGGGTGGTGCGGCGCTTCACCCAGGACGACTGGTCCCGCCAGGGGCCGTATCTGACCATGGCTCACACACTTGAGGGGGTTGACAGCGACTGCTACCTCCGCGTCCGGGGCACCAACACCGGGGAGCTGGAACCGGAGCCCGACCCTCGCGGAGAGGACCCCTGGAAGGACCTCTGGTTCTACTCCAATCCGATTTTCATTGAATCGAAGAATGGGGATTAGTTCTCCACCCAACAACAGCCGGTGCCGGATCGCCGTGGTGGGCGGGGGCATTGTGGGCGTCTGCTGCGCCCTCTATCTGCAGCGCGACGGGCACAGCGTGGCCATCATCGATCCCGGCGGACCCGGCGAGGCCTGCAGCAGCGGGAACGCGGGACAGTTCGTGACCGGCTACTGCGTGCCCCTCGGCCTTCCGGGCATCGCCAGGGACGTGCCGGCCATGGTCCTGGATCCCCTGGGTCCCCTGACTATTCGCTGGCCCTATCTGCCGAGTCTGCTCCCCTGGCTGCTGCGATTCGTGGCTGCCAGCTCCCCCAGGCGTGTCGACGCAATCGCCAGGGCTCTCTACCGGCTCAACAAGGATTCCCTCATCGCTTTCGCCCCGCTTCTGGAGCAGGCCGGGGCCGAGCACTTGATTCGGCGCAGGGGCAGGCTGGACGTCTACCAATCGGAGCGGGTCTTCGCCAAAGCGCAAGTCAAGTTCGACCTGCTGCGCCGCTGCGGCGTCCAGGTGGAGATTTTGGACCAAAAGGGAATCCGGGAACTGGAACCGGAACTGGCGGACCGATGCCCGCAGGGAGCCTTCTATCCCGAGTCGGGCCATACCACCAGCCCGCTGGGATTGACCCGGCTGCTGGCCGAGGATTTCGTGCGCCGCGGCGGAGACATATTGCGGGAGAGGGTCACCGACTTCCGCATGGGTGGGGACGGCGCCTGGTCGGTGATTACCGATGTCGCCCGCCATCCGGCCGATCAAGTGGTGGTGGCGGCAGGGGCCTATTCGCGCCCCCTGGCAGCCAGGCTGGGCAGCCGGCTACCGCTGGAGGCCGAACGCGGCTACCACCTCATGCTGCCGCAGGCCGGGATCAGGCTGCAACGGACCGTGGTCCACGGGGACCGATACTTCGGCCTGACGCCCATGGAAGGGGGGATGCGCCTGGCCGGCACGGTCGAGCTGGCCAGCGTCCACGCCAAGCCCAACTTCGCCAGGGCCCATGCCCTGTTTGAGGCCGCCCGGCAAGCGCTGCCGTCCCTGAACGGCCAGGGGGCGGTTCCCTGGATGGGCTGCCGGCCGTCCATGCCCGATTCCCTGCCGGTACTGGGTCGCTCGCCGCTTCACCGCTCGGTCTACTTCGCCTTCGGCCACGGGCACCTCGGACTGACCGGGGCCGCCACCTCGGGCAAGATCATTGCCGACCTGGTGGCCGGGCGGACGGAGGACAGCCGGTTCAAAGCCTACCGTGCCGACCGGTTCTAGCCCGCATGTCTCACCGGGTCGCCGGGCCCTCAGGCGGAAACGGGCGGCAGACTGGGAGAAATCATGACCATAACAAGGGTTGGAGTCGTGGGAGCCGGTCTGATGGGTTCCGGCATCGCGCAGGTCTCTGCCGCGGGCGGCTACCGGACCGTCGTTAGCGAGGTTTGCCCGGAACTTCTGGATCGAGGCCTTGCGTAGATAGCCGCATTGCTGGATCGGTCGGGCAAAAGGGGT
>JAPPFQ010000714.1 GCA_028875135.1 Acidobacteriota bacterium | reverse complement strand
CACTTGCACCCCTGCCAAGGCGCAAAACCGCCCAAAACTGTCAAACATGGGCTAGGCCGGAGGGTGTTTGGGGAAATCCATGAAGACGCACCTTCCCCGGCGCCGGTCGATCTCCTTCCAGGAAGAAATCTCGAAATCGGCGCAGAACAGGCCGCAGGTCGGAAGGTTGTCCAGGAATGCGCTGCTGAGGAAGTTGACCAGGTCCGTCAACCCCGGGTTGTGTCCAACCAGAAAGACCGTCGCCGCGGAATCGTCCAATCCCCGGAGGATGCCGACAAGGTCGGCGACCCCGGCGCCGTATAGCCGGTCCATGCGAGTGATGCGCCCGGCAGGAAATCCAATGGCGCCGGCAATGATCTCGGCCGTCCGGATGGCCCGCTTGGCCGGGCTGGAGAGCAGGCGGTCCGGAACCAGGGAGCGCCGGGCCAGCCGCAGGCCCATTTCGGGGGCGTCGGTCTTGCCGCGCTTGTTCAGAGGACGGTCGAAATCCCTCACCCCGGGATCTTTCCAACTGGACTTGGCATGGCGGATGACAACCAGTCTCTTCATCGTCAGGAATCGGTGGCGACACAGTAGAGAAATTTGCGTCCCCGCATAAAGAGCTCCTTGTCGACGATGGCGGGCGAGGCGTCGAATGCATCCTCCAGGGTGTTCCTGGCCAGGACCTCGAATTCATGGCTCCGCCGGATCACGATGGTGGTTCCGTTCTGGGACGGCAGGTAGACACGGTTGCCGGCCCCCACCGGAGAGGCGTAGACACCTTCGATCCCCTCCAGCCTTATGGGGCCGTAATGGGCCTCGCCGGTCTTGGCGTTGAGGCAGGAAAGGATGCCATTGTTGCCCTTGACGAAGTAGAGCAGGTCCCCGTAGAGCAGAGGAGAGGGGATATAGGGGGTGTCGCGGTCCAGCTCCCAGGCGATAGCCTCAGTGCCGGTAATGTCCCCTTGAGCCGATCCGATTCGAATGGCCTGCAGCACGTTTCCGCGGAATCCGCTGGTGACGAAGACGAGCCCCTCCGAGAACACGGGCGAGGGTATGGCGTTCAAGGTCACGCCGCTGCCGTCCCAGAGAAGGTCGCCGGTCTCCAGGTCGTAGCTGCGCACCCGGTTGGTGGCGCTGGTGATCACCTGTTTCCGCCCTCCGTGCTCGACCACGATGGGGCTGGACCAGGAGGTCTCCTCATCCCTCGGGACTCTCCACAATTCGTCTCCCGTCCGCTTGTCGAGGGCGACGATGAAGGAGTCTCCCTGATGGTCCCAGATTATGACGAGCTTGTTGCCGTAGAGGAGGGGAGAGCTGCCCTCCCCGAAATGCAAACGTACCGTCATGTCGCCCAGGTCCTTTTCCCAGACCGGATTCCCTTTCATGTCCATGCAGTAGAGACCGAAGGACCCAAAGTAGGCGTACACGTGCTCGCCATCGGTGACGGGCGAGGCGGAGGCCCAGGTGTTGGCGCCGTGGGTTCCCTCGTGGGGGCCCTGTTCCCGGGTGGTTCGCTGCCAGAGGACCTTCCCTGTCTTGCGGTCAAGCGCCAGCAGGTCGAATTTCAACACCTGGGTCGGTTTGATCTGGCCCTCCCCCACCACCGGGTTTTTCCTTTCGGTGGGGATGGCGGTGGCCACGAATATGGTTTGATCCCAGACGATCGGGGACGCGTGGCCCTTGCCCGGGATGGCCACTTTCCAGCGAATGTTTTTCCCCTCGGACCATTCCACCGGCGGGTCACCGGCGGGAGCGACTCCAGTAGCTTCCGGGCCCCTCCACTGGGACCAGTAGCTCCCGCTATCCGCCGGGGTTTGGGTCGTTCCCAGCCACAAACCCACGGCAACGCCTCCAATCACAATTCCGGCGATCCATCTCATCAGGCTTCCTCCTCTGAATGTCCCTCGTCCCGCTGGATTCCAACGCCCAGGTGCGGCGTTCAGTATACACTCGCCAACCCTTTCCGCAGGTGGCTTTAATCAAACCATACGGAGTCATTCCTCCCTCGTTGCCGGCATTCCATGCCACTTCGCCCGTGAACGAAGCCCTACGCGTCCTGGACCGATCCGGTTCTTTACATTCTTGCCGCTCCGGCGTTACATTAGGGCCACCTGGAACGACGAGGGAGTACAATCATGCGCTTTTTTCTTCTGCTGCTGAGTTGGGCCGTGTTCTCCTCCGGCATGCTGGCCGAAGAGGCCCCCAGCTTCACACCCCGCTCCGTGGCCGTGAGGTCCGACGGATCGCTGATCATCAGCGACGATGTCAAGTACCGAATCCTGGGTTTGGATCCGACCGGCGTCCTGTCGGTCCAATTGGAACGGGGAACCGTCGATCCGGGGTCCGGCCGGAAGGTGGACCTGGGCCGCCCGGTCGGCATCGCCCTGGATGGAGCCGACAATCTTTACCTGACGGACCGGAACACCCATCGGATCTTCCGCATCGACCGCCAGAGCGGAGCGGTGACCACCGTGGCCGGCAACCGGGAGTTCGGCTATCGCTACGACGATGTGGCTGCCACCGAAGCCAGCCTGTCCACCCCCGTGGGTGTGACTCTGGATCGAGAGGGCAACCTGTATTTCGTCGAGCAGAGCAGCCGCCGGGTTCGCCGGGTGGATGCCAAGACCGGCCGAATCGCCACCGTGGCGGGCAGCGGCAGAACCGGATTCAGCGGTGACGGCGGCCCGGCCACCGAAGCGGCTTTCGAAGTGCCCTTCGACGTGGCGGTGGATCGCCGCGGCAACCTCTTCATTGCCGACACCGGCAACCACCGCATCCGCCGGGTGGATGCCGGGACCGGGCTGATTTCGACCTACGCCGGCGACGGGAAGGGCAGGTTCGGCGGCGATGGGGGGCCCGCGGCAAAGGCCAGCCTCTACGATCCCTTCTCGGTGGCCCTGGACCGCTCCGGAAACCTCTACATTGCCGATCGCGGCAACCACCGAGTCCGCCGGGTGGGCGCCAGGAATCGGGTCATCACCACAATTGCGGGCAATGGCCAAAGGGGCTTCAGCGGCGATGGCGGCCCGGCCAGAGGAGCCAGCCTGGCCGACCCCTTCGACGTGGTGGTCGATCGCCGCGGCAACCTCTATATTGCCGACACCGGCAACAAGAGGGTGCGGCGAGTCAACGCCCGGAACAAGAGAATAGAGACCGTCCCGGTCAAGCCTCCCTCCAAGGAGGAGCCTGCCTCGGAGGACAAGAAAGAGAGCCAGTCCTCCTGAAGTCCCGCTCACCGTTTTTGGCGCACAAGATTGCCGATGCTACCCGCTGCAACCACGCACTCCACGACAAAGACTATTGGACCCTGAATGACCAGGTGACTCTGATCAATAGTGAGGGGTTGACGTAGTGCGTTCCCAGCCAGGTCCCCGCCCGGTCCCCTGAACTGAAGTCTCCGTATCGCTC
>JAPPFQ010000121.1 GCA_028875135.1 Acidobacteriota bacterium | reverse complement strand
GACGAAACCAGGCGACCCTCCTTGAAAGTAAAGTTCAGGGAAATATGGTGCCCCTCCACCCGGAAGCCCCAGGTTCCCTCCAGCGACGGCTTGCCGAAAACACTGAAGTAGTACTTGTCGATGTCCCGGTTGCCGGTGGTGTCCTTCTCCAGCACCCGCAGGATCTCCTCCAGGGTCTGGACCGCCATCACCTTGGCGAAACCGGCCTGGCTCAGGCCGGCGGCCAGCAGAGCGTCGGCCAGGCGGCGCTGTTCGGGCGCCATGCCCTTGTAGTTCACCCCTTTTCTGGCGTAGCCGTACTCCCTGGCGAAAGCGCTGTCCGGAAAGAAGTGCCACACCGTCCGGGTCTGGTGGCCGAAGTCGTAGACCACCTTGGCCCGCTGCTCGTCCGAAAGCGAGTTCACAAACCGGGTGGCGGTTTCATACAGGACCGTCTCGGTCCTGGTCCGGTGATTGGCCGCCACAAGGGCCAGGGCGCAAACGGCCAGGGCGCAGAGTCGGAAAGTCACGGGCTTGGTCATGCCACCCTCCTGGTGTTGTCGGTTGAGTTTCCTGAATCATACTCCAAGCGGGACGCCGATCCTAGCCCGCCCTCACTCCCTGGCCTGCTGCAGGTAGCCCTTGACCGCAGGGCCCAGCACCGACTCCAGCGAGATGGCGATGAAGCGAGCTCCCTTTTTCCGCCACTGCCGGGCGGTCTCCAGGTTGCGCACCATGAGTCCCAGGGCCACATCGGTGGGGGCCACGGCATCGGCGATGCGCTGCATGGCTGCCTGGACCTCGGGGTGCTGGGCCTGACCCGGCAGGCCCAGCGACTGGGAGAGATCGGAAGGTCCGATGAAGACCACGTCGATCCCGCCCACCTTCAGGATTTCCGGCAAGTGGTCCACCGCCCGGGCGGTCTCGATCTGCAAAACCACCAGGGTCTCGGCGTTGGCTACTTCCGTGTACTCCCCCAGGGACTGGGACTGTCCGTAGTCGGCGGCCCGCACTCCCGCCAGGCCGCGGATTCCCAGGGGCTGGTATTTCACCGAGCGCACGGCGGCTTCGGCCTCGGCTGCCGTCTGCACCCAGGGCACCAGCAGTCCCTGGGCTCCGGTGTCCAGAAACCTCAGGATAATGGGCTGCTGATTGGTGGTGACCCGAACGATGGGAGTCACCCCCCGCAACTCCGCCGCCCGGGTCATGTTCTCGCAGTCCCGCGGCTCCACCGTACCGTGTTCGGCGTCGAAGACCAGGAAGTCCCATCCCTGATATCCCAGGAATTCAATCAGTCCCGGATCGGGATAACGGACGAAAGCCCCGAAGACGGTCTCACCGGCCCTCAATTTGGCCTTGGTCGTATTCTTCTGCAAAGGAGCACCCCCTCTGAATCTATTTGATCTGATCCGCCCGGTCGACGACGCCGGCCGCCTCGCGTTTCATCCCGGGTTGCCGACGCCCACCGGACGGTTTTCCCGATGGGACCTCCAGGCCGCCAATCCCAATTCCACCGCGCGCCGGCCGTCCCGGCCCGTGACCGGCGGCGCGGAGTCCTCCAGCACCGATCCGACGAACGCCTTCATCTCGGCAAGGTAGGACTCCTGGTAGCGTTCCAGGAAAAAATGGAGAGGGAGCGGCCCGTGAACCCCCTGGCCATTGCTGTACACGGCTTGATGGGGGGTGCGGTTGCCCACCACCACTTGTCCTTCCGAACCGAAGACCTCCACCCGCTGGTCGTAGCCGTACACGGCCCGGCGGCTGTTGTCGATGGCGCCCAGGGCGCCGCCGGCGAAGCGCAGCATCACCATGGCCGTATCCAGATCGCCGGCCTGGCCGATGGCCGGGTCTATCAGGGTGCTTCCCGTGGCATAGAGCTCCTCGATCTCGTCGCCTGCCAGATGCCGGGCGATATCAAAGTCGTGGATGGTCATGTCCAGGAAGATTCCGCCCGAAGCCTTCACGTACTCGGCGGGAGGGGGTTCGGGATCCCGGCTGGTGACGCGCACCAGGTGGGGCGTTCCGATCCTGCCGGCGGCCACGGCCTCCCGCGCCTGGTGAAAGCTGGGGTCGAAGCGCCGGTTGAATCCCACTTGCAGCTTCACTTCGTAGTCCTGAACGGCCTTCAGCGCGTCATCGATCTCCTGCAGATCCAGGGCCAGCGGCTTCTCGCAGAAGATGTGCTTTCCGGCAAACGCCGCCTGACGGATCAACTCGGGATGGGTGGGTGTGCTGGAGCAGATGACCACCGCGTCGACGGAGGGATCCTCCATGATGCGCGCCTCCTCCTCGGCGAAAGAGGGAATTCCGAAATCGGCGGCGCAGCGCCTGGCGGCCTCCCGGGAAATGTCCACCACCACCGACAGGTGGGCTTCCGGAATGCGGCGGGTCAGGTTTTGTGCGTGGATGCGCCCGATGCGGCCTGCACCGAACAGGCCCAGGTTGAGCTGAGCAACCAAGAATAGAACCTCACAGTGAACTGCGCTCGATTATCCGATCCCAATGGCCCTCAGATACTCCCGGGTTCGCCTGGCGATGGGCAGGGGTTTATCGAAGGGGGCGGGATACATGTCCTGCTCGACAATGGCGTAGCCGTTGTAGTCGATTTCCTGCAACACCCGGCACAGAGCCGGGAAATCCACCACTCCCTGCGATGGCTCGCAGAACAGGTCCATGCCTACCGCGTGGGCAAAAGGAATGTTCTCCTCTGCGACTTTCTTTTGCAGATCGGGCCGGACACTCTTGAGGTGGAGATAGGGGATCCGCCGGTGGTGGCGCCGGAGAAAGTCGATCGGATCGCCTCCCCGGTAGGCGTGATGGCCGGTGTCCAGGCAGAGCACGACCCGCTCGGGATCGGTCTGACTCAGCAGCCTTTCGATCTGGTCCTCGTATTCCACGTGGGTTTCGGCGTGAGGATGAAAGACCACCTGCAGGCCGAACCGGTCCCTGACCAGGTCCACCACGTAGTGAATCCGGTCGACCAGCCGTTTCCAGGCCTCGTCGTCCAGTTTGCCGGGAGCGGTAGCCTCGCCTGTCCAGAGATTGGTATAGGTGTCGTCGATCAGAATGAGGTATTCGGCACCCAGATAGGCCAGGGATTCCCCGGCTCCCAGGATCTGCTTCTCCAAGCCCGGCCAGGCGGCATCGTCTTCCAGGTGTCCCATGGCGAAGGTGCCCGAAGCCCGCAGGCCGCGCTTTGACAGCTCGCTTCGAAGCGTGGCCCGATCGGTGGGCAGATAGCCGTAGGGGCCCAACTCGGTCCACTCATAGCCCGCTTCGGCGATTTCGTCCAAGCAGCGTTGCCAGGGAATCTGCTTGTCGTCGCTGGGAAACCACACGCCCCAGCTATCGGGGGCACTGCCGATCTTGACGTCCATGGCGGTTCCGGCCCTCCCTGACCGGTTCAATAGTAGA
>JAPPFQ010000655.1 GCA_028875135.1 Acidobacteriota bacterium | reverse complement strand
CCCCACCTGGAGACGCCGGTAGAGGCCGCCGGAGCTCCCGGAACCGCCGGAAACCATGAGGGCCACCTCCTGCCCGCCGATCCCCATCATCCCCATCAGGACAGGGACGGGACGCAGCTCCTGCAGGGATTGGTCCTCATACTCCTGAGGAAGTTCATTGCTGCGATCCTGGTTGAAGAGATGATGGTCCACGATGGCCGCGAAAGCGGAGGCGGACGGCGACAAAGCCGGCCGCTCCGAAGCGGCTGCCGCCTCCTGCGAACCGGGATCGGGGCCCTCGAGGCGATGCTCGGCCTCGAATTGACGCCACTGCCCGAGCAGGGACCAGGCCAGCAGCCCGGCGGTTGCCAGCAACACCAGGTTGACCAGGATCAGATTTCTCTTCACTGTCTTCCCCTCCCTCGGCCGGCGCCGGGCGCTTCCGTGGAGCCCGGCGAATCCGCGGCATTCTCCGGCTCGACCGGCTTGATGCCCGCAATCGCCAGCGTCACCCGGATATCCTTGTCCTCGGGCCGGTTGATGCGGACGGGCGCGATCCTCAGGTCCTCCACGAAGAGGATCCTGGGACCCGAGCCCAGGGCCGCCATGAATTCCACGAACTTGTGGATGCCTCCCTGCAGGCCGACCCGGGTGGAGACCTTGCTGTAGCGGGGGCCGAGCGGCTCCATCGGCACCAGGTCGCTGTTCTGAACGGTCAATCCGTGGGCGGCCGCGATATCCCTGACCAGGCCCTGGATCTCGGCTCCCGCCAGGGCGTCTCCGGAGCTGTCGAGCAACCCCTGCTCCAGGGAGCGGGTGCGTTGGCGCAGGCGGGCCAGTTCGGACCGGGTCCGGTCCCGCTGCTGCAGGATCCGCCGGTAGTTGCGCACCCGCCGGGCCTGGATCCCGGCGGCGGCCCGGGTCTCGCCGAGGGTGTCCCACCAGGGCAGGACGGCGAAGTCCAGCAGGAGGTAGAGGGCCAGGGCTGCGCCGGCCCAACCGAGGAGTTTCCGCTCGCGTGGTGACAGCCTGGTCATGGGGCCACCTCCCGGGGAGCGCCCTCTGAGGCCGGCGCGGGTTGGGCTGCCGGCTGGGCGGGATTATCCGTGAGCGGAAGCGGAAGCCGGCTGGCCGGATTCGGCTGCGTGGGCAGCCCCGGGCCTCCTGAAAGCGGGAGCGGGTCTTCCAGGCGGGCCTGGATGTTGTAGCTTTCTCTTCCCCTGGAGTCCCTGGTGATTCCCGAGACCAGCTCCACTTCCCTGAAATAACGCGAGTCTTCCAGGATCCTGGGCAGCGCCGCGGCCTGCCCGGAAGTCCCCTGAATCCGGACCACCCCATCTTCCAGGTTGAAGAGTCTCACCATGGAGTCCACGGGGAGGATGAGAGAGAGATCGGCCAGGGCGGCCAGCAGGTGGGCGTTGCGGTTTCGGTGGCCCTCGAGCAGACCGACCCGCTCCCGCCACAGGTTCCTTTCGGCCTCCAACTCGCGGAAGGCGCTCACCGCCGGCTCCAGCCGTTCCCGCTCCCGGCTCATGCGCTCGGAGAAGGCCCGCTGCTGCACCGGCCCCTGCAGCAGCAGCCCCAGCAGCAGCAGGGCGTTCACGGCCGCCAGGGCGAAGGTGGGCGCCTTTTCCCAGCGGGACTTGCGGGGACGCTGCTCGGCGGGAAGCAGGTTGACCTCCAGGGCATCCTTGCGCCTGAAGCCGCAAAAGGCCGCTGCCAGGGCCGGCCAGTCGGCGGAGGAAGGGCGGGACGGGGGGCGGGGGGAGCCGGCGGGCCGGGGCGGGGAGAGAGTTCGCACCGGCAGCCGCTCCTCCGCTCCCCCCAGGGCATCGCTGTCGCCGGCCAGGAAGAGCTGCATGGGCACTTCCTCGCCCAGGCCGGCTTCGCCCCGGAAGAGCTCGACTTCGCTTTCCAGCACCTCTTCCAGGTTGGAGGGGTCGTAGCGGAATTCCTTGCAGAGTCTCAGTTGGCCCTCGACCAGGGCGGCCAGCTCGCCGCGGTCGGGATCCAGGCGGATTACCAGGCTGGGGGCCGAGGTGGTTCCGGGGGCCTGGACCCGCAGGTAGTCGGCCAGGGCCACGGCCGAGGGTAGGATGCGGTCAGGGGAAAGGCTCAGTTCCCTGCAGGAGGCCAGGGTGCGCTCCAGGGTGGACCGCAGCACCACGAAGAGGGTGACCCGCAGCCGGGGCGGACTCGATTCTTCCCGCACCGTCAGGGTGTCGGTGGCCACCGCCTGCTCCTCGGAGGGCAGCAGGTTGACCAACTGGTAGTCCACCACCTTGGTCAGGTTCTCCCGGGCCTCCAGGGGAAGATCCAGTTGCCGCAGCAACACCTCCCGGCGCGGCAGGGTCACCACCACGCTGCAGTGGTCGGCCCGGTTTCTCTGCAGGAAGGCATGCACGCGGGCGCGGCGCTGGTCGGGCGGCATGGCCTGGAAATCTTCGATGGTCTCGGCGTCCACCCGGCGCACCCGATCCCAGTGGGAGGAGAGCAGGCTGAGGTGGAGGGAGTCGGGGCCGAAGGCTACTCCCAGAGAGAGCCGCTTCAGCATGGCGCGGGGGCTCAGGAGGTCCATGGGTCTCCTTTCACGAGCGCGTTCGCGGTTCCGCGGGCGCCGGGGCCGGAGGATCGGGCCGGAGCGGAGAACCTTCGGACCGTGGGCGAAGGCCAGTACTGGTCGTACCAGACCAGCCGCTGGTGTCCCAGTCTGGACTCCCGGTCCCTGCGGGCCACCACCCGGAGGCTCCGGCGCGTCGAGCTTCCCTCCAGCCAGGCGGTGGCCACCAGGCTGAAGGTCTGTGAGGGCTCGGTGGCCAGAAAGGGGAGGGCCCCGGCCGGGGCCCGCTCGGTGAGGTCGGGGGGTTCCAGGTGCCGGTGGGTGCGGGCAGCCACCAGAGTTTGGGCCTCGGCCCAGCTCATGCCCGGCAGGGCCGCCAGCACTTCGGGGGCCGCGTAGTTGACGTTGACCCGGGTGCTGGCGGTGTAGACCGTGAGGAAATCGATCAGGCCCCGCTGAAAGACGGTTTGCCCGTTCCGCTGCCGTCGGGGCCGGCCGTAGAGCAGCTCCCGGCCGAAGCCGGGGACCTGCAGCAGTTGTTCCACGAAGTGGAAGCGGCGCCTGCCGGATGCAGCGGCCCCGTCGCGGGGGTCGGGATCGCGCCAGTTCTCCACGGCCGCGGCCAGGGTCTCGGCTCGGAAGGGGCTCTCGCCTACGATCCTCAGCAGCCGCTCCAGGGTCTCGGGGTCGGCAGCGTTGAGGTCGAGCCTGCCGGCTTCGTCCATGAGGGCCACGTGGCAGCGCAGGCGTCCGCTGTCGAACCGGTAGTGGTTCATTCCCCCGGCATAGGGGAAGAGGGCCTGGCGCCTTTCGGGGTCGGGGTCGGGGTAGGCCAGTCGGTAGAGCACGGCTTCC
>JAPPFQ010000184.1 GCA_028875135.1 Acidobacteriota bacterium | reverse complement strand
GGTCGATAAGCCCGCGGTCGCAGGCCTGCATGGCCAGGGTGGTGGTGCAAACTACCTTGGTGAGCGATGCCAGGTCATAAACGGTGTGCGGGTTTGCCGGGCCACTGGTCGCAGTGTAGTCCAGCTTTCCGAATCCCCGGCAAACCAGAAGCTTTTCCCGATAGCCTACGGCCAATGAGGCTCCTGGGAAGGATTGAAGGTCGATGAAGCCCCGGACAAGCCGTTGAAGCCTGGTTCGCAGGCCCCGGATATCCTTTCGGGACGGATTGGATGCGTCCGGGCGTGCCCTCCGCAGGACCATCGGCAACGCTTCCCGGCGGAGGCCGCTGTCCCGATTGGCTACGCCCGGAATCGACACCGGCAGCCGGCCGGCCACGGGAATTTCTCCGAAGAGAGCCTTCACTGCCGCCCTCTGGGAAGTGGAAACGTGGCTGTAGGTGCAAAGGTAGGTGGGGAAAAAGGAGAGCTGCCGAATCAGGTAGGGGTCGCCCAGGGAAATCAATACGGAGGAAGGTTTGACCCGGACCAGTGCCTTCAGCCAATCCGCCAGCCGAGCCGGCAGTCCCAGCCGGCCGGTCCCGGTTACCAGCGGAACATGCAGGGCCACCACGCAGAGATCCGCATTGCCGGCCCTGTTCCGGACCTGGTTCAGCAGCGAGGGATCCGATTCGTAGGAGAGACGATCCACCTCCAGCGAATCGAGGCGCGTCCTGAGGTGACCTTCCAGGTCGGCGGCAGCCCTCGGGGATTGCCTGGCGGAAGCAATGACCAGGTGTCCCGAACGGACTCCACGGACATCCAGCGGCAGTTGAGAGGGATCGTCCTTCACCAGGGTGACGGAAGCATCGGCCAGGTCCTGGACTTGCTGCCGGAGTGCGGGAGCATCGATCCTTCGAGCCAGTCGTAGCGAGTCGGTTTGCCGCCGTCGGCTCAGTCCCAGCCAGGCCTTGGCTTGCAGGACGCGCTCAACCGATCGGTTCACCCGGGCCTCGGAAAGGCGGCCGGTCTTCACTGCCTCCAGCAACGCGCCGAAGACAACCCGGGTGTCGGGTGGGTCCAGCAGGACATCCACACCGGCCTCCAGGGCCTGAACGGCCGCTTCGCCGCTCCAGTACCCTCGAGTCAGTCCCTTCATCTTCATGGAATCGGAAACGATCAGACCCTGAAATCCCAACTCGTTCCTCAAGACCTGCTCCAGGATTCCCTGAGAAAGCGTGGCCGGACGGCGAGGGTCGCTCTCCAGGGCCGGGACCGCGATGTGGGCCGTCATGACCGTCATGACGCCGGACCGAATCGCCTCTCGGAAGGGGACCCACTCGACCTGTTCCAGGCGCCGGCGCTGTGCCGCTATCACCGGCAGGGACAGATGGGAATCCACCTCGGTGTCGCCGTGGCCGGGAAAGTGCTTGGCCGTCGCCAGAACTCCGGCCTGCTGGGCTCCGGCCACGAATGCCGCGCCCAGGCGTCCCACCATCTGCGGGTCCTCTCCATAGGCACGGATGTTGATGACCGGATTGGCCGGATTGTTGTTGACGTCCACCACCGGGGCAAGAATCCAGTTGACCCCCAGGGCTCGAGCTTCCTCGGCGGTGACGCGTCCCTGCCGGTAGGCCCATTGCTCCGATCGGGGGGCCCCCACGGCCATGTTCCAGGGCAGGGGAAGGGTATTGCGAATGCGGAAGGCCGCCCCCCGCTCGAAGTCGGAACCGATCAGCAGGGGAATCGGAGCTTGGGACTGCAGTCGGTCGATGAGGACGGCTGACTCGTAGATGTCTCCCTCGAAGAGAATGAAACCGCCCATGCCGAGTTCCCGTGCCTGATGCCGTAACTGCCTCCATTCGTCGGCGGCTTCATTGAGGTGAATACCGCGGATGGCCGGCATGATGAGCTGGCCGAGTCTGGCTTCCAGGCCAAGCCGGTTAAGTGTGGATTTAACCCATTGTTTGTCAATGGGTTCAGATGTCACAGGTGAAGTCATGAACGAAGTCTTTAGGACCGATTGGGGTAGGAGAAGGTATTCCGCACCGTCAAAATTCGGCCTGGAACGGCTCGGAAGGCGGAGATGCTCGTGGGTTCATCCCGCTGTTCGAGCGTCTTAAGGCTCCTGCTTTCGCTGACCCGGCAGAAAGAGCCGAGTCGGTGAAATCCATTAGGGGCGGGAGAGTCTAATGAGTTTGTTTTCAACGAATTGACGTTCGGGCGCCGAAGTTGTCGCTCGACGGGCGGATTTATTTTGCAAATGCGGTAATAAACCTCTTGACATGCGGTATATTTATGTTACTCTTCCTATCCCTCAGCCACTTGAGCGGGAGATTCTCCCAGGAGTTGTTGACCCTGCACAGGAATCCAATAGAGGGTGGCTGTTAGACAAAGGGCACCATCGACGCTGCCCTTTGGCGGGCGGAGCGGTTGATCGAGAGAGGCTGCGGCAACTTGCCCGTTGGCGGGAATTCTAGTTCAAACGAGGCCCTTGGGCAACGCTCACGCTCTGAATCGCCCAAGTGCCGGCAGGGATCGACTGGAAGTGGGAGGCCGGGACTGGATCAGGCAATGCCTCTCCCGGCGCTCAAAGGTGTGGACGGGCAGGCGTGGAGAGGGAGACACGCTTGCTTATCCGCTATCCCCCTCTCAGCGCGCGGGGAGGGGGTGCTTCAAATAGAGTCGATCAGCTAACGTCCACGCCCAAGTGCCTCGGCATCGAAATTGCAGGCATCAGTGCTTAAGCCCGAAGGGTGCTTCAAAGCATCGCCAAGCAGACCGGCGATACTCTGTCAAGCCTTTCAGGAAAGTCGCTTCCATTAATCCCCAAGCCCCACCGCACCGGTTCCTGTCACGATGACCCTCATGGCGACGGTATGCTCATACCTGCGGGGGGGTGCTTCCAAGCGGCGGCTTTGGCTCCCGACACGTCGTGGCGCTCCAGGAAAGCGGCGATGTCGTCGATTTCGAGAAACGCGATCGAAGCCTGCGGCTGCCCATAGGTGTGAAAAACCTGCCTGATCTGGGCATCGCTTCGGGGCCAGTATGCGTTGCTCCCGCCGTACTGCCCGTTGTTAGCGACGACAACGAGCTGGAACATGTGGTAGTGCAGTGCCAACGCCATTTGGTCAAATGTCTTTACGTCCTTATTGAGCGCGGGAATCGCCAAGACATCCGATACACTCCTGAGATCTGCAGCCAAGCCTAGGTCCGTCGCGTCATAGCAAACTGCTGCTGTGAGCCACATAGGCTGGGTATCTTCCGCACTCGTCCACGGATAGCCGATCAACCACTGGCAAGGTCGGAATCCCTGAAGAACCTGTGATCCACCACGGTTGAACGCTTGCTCATTTGGGGCGAGATTCGCCTTCCCCTGACGGCGAGTCTTGATCTGCAGCCCATAGGTGTCCGACCACTCCGGAAT
>JAPPFQ010000493.1 GCA_028875135.1 Acidobacteriota bacterium | reverse complement strand
CCCGCTCCACCAATCGAGCCGCCCATTCCTGGCAGCGGGACTCGTTGCGGGAAGCGATGATCACGTGAGCCCCGGCTTCAGCCAGAGCTTCCGACATGGGAGTTCCATAGAGTCCGGTGCCCCCGGTGACGATGGCCGTGCAGCCGGAAAGATCGAACAACTCGCGAACGTGCATGGGTTTTCTCCTGGGGAATGGGATTGTGGGACGGTGAAACCGGGATGTTTGACGATGCTGCTCCCGGAACGACAGCTATCATACCGCTGTTGTCACTACCTTGACTCGCAATTCTCAGCGGACCAGCACCAGTACCAGGGAGAGGGTCAGGATGCTGGACAGCGTGGAGAACAGTACCGCCCTCGAGACGAAAGTGACGTTGCTGCCGAGTTCTCGAGCGAAAACGATCGGCATGATCGCCGTAGGCATGCTTGCCTGCAGCACCACCACCTGACCCAACAGGCCCCCCAGGCCAACCAGGGATGCGGCCCACCAGGCCCACAGGGGACCGACCAGCAGCCTGAGAGCAACCACCCCCCAGGTGTCGGGATGGTTCATCCGAAGCGGGATGCGGCCCACCTCCATCCCGATGGTGATCAGCAATACCGGTATCCCCGCCCTGCCAAGGATGTCGATGGGTTCGAAGACGGAGGCCGGCAGGGGGATTTCGAACGCCCTCAAGAACAGGGCGGCCAGAATGGCGTAGGGCACCGGCATCCGGGCCAGCTTCCGAAGAGACTGTCCCGTCCCGTGTACGCCCCTGGCGGCCAGAAACAGGCCACAGGTGTTGTGCGGCAGGGAGTTGGTCGCCACCAGGACGGCAGCCAGGCTCAGTCCTTCCTCCCCGAAGGCAAACAGCACGAAGGGGAATCCCAGGGTGACGGCGTTGAAGAAGGTTACCGCCATGACGGCGGCGCCGGTGGTGGGCCCGTCCATGCGGCGAAGCCTGGCATAAATCCACCCCAGCAGAGCCATGCCAGACAGGACCAGAACGACGAACGCAACCACTTGCCCCGCCTGCGCCAGGGTGACCTCCACCTTCATGAGGGAAGAGAAGAGTAGCGCGGGCGACAAAATGTAGAGGCACAAACGGCTCAGGCTGCGGAGCTCGAAGTGCAGCAGCCGGTCGGTGAGAGCCCCCAGTCCGGCAAAGAAAATCGGGGGCAGCAAGGCATCCGCGAAGGTGCGGCCCACTGCAACCAGAAACGAGGTGATCATGGAGTCAGCGTGGAATGAAACGGAACGGAATGCCGGCTGAGCGGACTACTTTCCGGAAGGGCCGTCAACGGGATTCGCTTCCGGCCCAAGCACGAACAGCGGCTGAAGGTCGGGGGAACGCCAGACCAGCAGGCGACCGGTCTGGTCTCCGGCCACGACCGTCCGGCCATCCCGGCTCACTGCCGACACGTGGACGAAGGAGGACACGCCGCCAAGCCGCCGTTCCCCGAAGCGTACGATGGGGTCTCCCGAACTGGTCAGCAATCGGTCGCTGTCGGCAATGAAGCTCAGGGAGGTGATCTCTTTCTCATAGCCGCTGAGGGTCTGTTTCTGTTCGCCGGTCTCGAAATCCCACAGCTTGATGTCGCCGTCGGCACCGCAAGTGGCCAGAATCTTGCCGTCCGCTTTCCAGGTCACGTCCAGGACGTGGTGGGTGTGTCCCTCGAAAGTCTTGGCCAGTTGGCGGCTCTCGACCTCGAAGACCCTGGCGAATCGGTCGGTGGAGGCGGTAGCCAGGTAGCGGCCGTCCGGTGAGAACTCGATTCCGAGGATGGTGTCGATGTGCGCATCGGGAACCTCTCCCACGAGTTCCCCGTTCTCCGCGCGCCAGATCTTGACTTCGCCGCTTCTGGAGGGGTCTCCGCTTCCCGTGGCCAGCAGTTGGCCGTCGGGGCTGAAGGCCAATGCCGTTACCCGGCCCACGGGCCCCGATGGATCCTGCGCGGATCCGACCACCCGCTCCAGGACCCAGGACAATTCCGGCTTGCCCCGGCCCGGTTCGGCCGGGCCTGGAGCCGGGCCCGACCCCTGCAGACGCCAGAATTTCAGGGTCCTGTAGCCGCCCGAAACCAGCAGTCCGCCCTTGGGGCTGAAGGCCAGCGAGTGAACCATGTCCCGATGGCTGACCCCCGGCTCCCCATAGAGGCCGCCCCGGCTCAAAGAAGGGTCGGTGAGCCGCGCCGCCAGTTGGCCCGAAGCCAGGTCGTAAACGAGAATCCTGTTGGAGCGCCCGCAGGCGGCATAGCTGCCATCGGGACTGATGGCGGCGCTGTAGACGGGATTCAAGGTCCCCGGAATGGCCTTCCACTTCAGCCGGGGCAAGAGGCTGGTGGGGTTGCCCGGGCGGGCGCCCTGGTCGATCCAGAGTTGAAGGAGCCCAAGCTCTTCGGAGGTCAGGGGCGCAGCCTCGGCGGCATTCCCGTCAGGCGGCATAAAGGGTTGGCGTTGATGAGCGGCCACCCGGAGCAGCAGACTGTCGGCGCCGTTGCCTGGAACGACCAGCGGTTCTGCCCGGTCGCCGGAGAGAATCGCCTGCCTGTCTTCCAAGACCACATTTCCAAGGGCCAGGCTCTTGCTGTGACAGGCCAGGCACTTGGCCTGAAAAATCGGTAGGAGGTCCCTGCCGAAGCTGACCGGCTCCTGTCTGTCCGGGACCGTGATGGGAATGGACCCGTCCCGGTCCCCATCCTTCTCCTCGTCGAGTTGAGCCCGGACGGGGACGGCCGCGGCGATCGCCAGCAGAGTCAGCCAAAGAATCACCGGATGTCCCGGCGCCGACTGGTCTGGCCGGCGTCTGCGCCGCCGGCCGGAATGGAGGGTCTTGAGGAACCGCGTCATGGACGGTGTCTGAGAGAGGTTTCCTGCAGGACGGGTTGCACCCGGATGGTCAACGGCTCTTCCACCTGAATCTCCTGCTCGTTCAGTTGAAGCGTCGCCTCGAGCTTCAGCGGATAATCGCCGGGGTCCAGATCGGCAGCCAGCCGGACAAGCAGGGAAGAGGTCGTCTCGCCTTTCGGAATGGTCACCGACTCGGCCTCGATCCCGACGATGTGGATGGGAACCTTGAGATCGATCTCGACCGGGTCGGCGTAGTTGAACAGGCGCTCGATGGAAAGGGGCAATTCCAGGTTGGTCCCGGCTTGAGAGCGCCACACCCTCTCTTTTCCGATCAGAAGAATAGGCGCCGGATGGATGGTCAAATCCAGGGCCCTGGAATGAGCCGCCATCTGGATTTTTCGAGGGGATGCCTTGGCTATCGCCTCCCTCAAGCGTTTCTCGGCCGCCCTGCGCGCTCGTTCGGCCTCCTTGGCTTGAGCGGCCGGGTCCGCCCCGGATTGGGGAGAAATCTTCCCGGTGCTTCTTTCCGCCATGGCTGTTTTCCGTTCGGACAGTTGCTGTAGCCGCATCGCTTCCCGATGGGCTCGGGCCACCCC
>JAPPFQ010000518.1 GCA_028875135.1 Acidobacteriota bacterium | reverse complement strand
GCCCTCATCCCAACGCTCTTGCTCCTCGAGGGAACAGGCGACACTTTGCCGGGCCGCAGCCGTGCCGATGCGGCAGAGCCGTCACACTTGGTGGCCCTTCTTTGTCCTTGGTGTTCTTCGTGGATCGTTCTTGCTCCTCGAGGGAACAGGCGACACTTTGCCGGGCCGCAGCCGTGCCGATGGGGCAGAGCCGTCACGCTTGGTGGCCCTTCGTGGCTCACCCTCTTGCCGTTGGTTTCAAATAGGCTCTAGTTGGGTCCTTCGCGGACAATCCTTCCAATCGTTCATGCTTCGACGCGAGCTGAAATTCTACTGGATCGCCCTGTCGGCGGACTTCGCCTACATGTTGTTCGTCTTCACGGTGACCCGCCTGATGGCCGAAGATCAGGCCGGCCTGATGGCGCTGGGAATCTTTGGGGCGGTCTCCTCGCTTGGCTTCGGCCTGGGGGCTCCCATCGGAGGCTGGGCTTCCGACGTGTGGGGCGGGCGCCGCGTCGTAGCCGTCGGCGCCGCCGTCCAGGCATTGGTCCTGCTGGCATGCATCCAATGGCATTCCGACCATCAATGGTTCTACCTGTATGCGCCGATTGGAGGCGCCTCGGTCGGGTTGATGCTTCCCCCGGTCATTTCCTGGTTGACCCGGGGAGGACTGGAGCCGCTTGGCCCCAGGCTGCAGGGCCGACGGCTATTCCGGTTCTGTCTTTCCTGGAATCTGGGAATGATCGCGGGGCAGACCGCGGGAGGCTGGCTCTTTCCGTCCGGTCCCACCCTGCCCCTGCTGGTGGGACTGGTGCTGATGCTGGGCGTGTTGGTTCGGACCGGTTTCCCGATCGCTGCTCCCACTCCCGCCGCCTTGCCACCCTCCGAGACGGAGGCGGTCGTGGTTCCCAAGTCCGCCCGCACCTTCGTCTACCTGGGCTGGCTGGCCAACGTGGCCAGCGCCATGGGGGTGAGCGTCATCATCCACCTCTTTCCCCACCTGGCCACCGATCTGGAGATCAGCGCTCCCATCCACGGCCTGATGGTGGCCACCAACCGGTCGGTGGTCATCATCACCTATTCGCTGATGTTCTGGTTGACCTTCTGGCGCTATCGTTTTTCAGCCGCCCTGCTGGCGCAACTGTGCGCCCTGGCCGGACTGACCCTGCTCGCCTACAGTCGCACCGTCCCGATGTTGCTTCTGGGCCTGGTCCTGTTTGCCTTGCTGTCGGGCTACAATTACTTTTCCAGCATCTTCTACAGCACCACCACCTTCGACCGGCAGCGGCAGGGACTGTTCAGCGGAATGCACGAAGCCAGCCTGGCGGTGGGCTTTGCCGCGGGCTCGCTGGGCGGGGGCCTGGCGAGCCTTTGGCTGGGGGCCCGGGCGCCGTATCAGGCGGTGGCCGTGATCGTGCTGGTGACCACAGCGGTCCAGTTCTGGGTCCACTGGAAGGGGAGGAGACGCCATACTTCCTGACGGGACGTCATTTTCGCCTTGAACATCGTAGCGACTAGCTACTACCTTGTGGTGTATGAGATCAGTCGGAATCAAGATGCTGAACAATTGCCTGAGCGAGTACGTGCGGCTGGCAGCTTCGGGAGAAACCGTTCTGGTGACCGACCGGGACCGGGTCGTCGCGCAGATCGGTCCTCCGAAATCGACCAGGAGCCCGGTTCTTGCCGACGCGCTGCTGGCCGAGGCGGTACGCAAGGGCTGGTTGACGCCGCCCCTGCTGCCGGTTGCCGGGGAGCCTCGGACACCGGGTCCGGTGGCGCCACTCCGCGAGCTTCTCTCCGAATTGGAGAGTGATCGAAGCAGACGGTGATCTACCTCGACACCTCGGTTGTACTTGCCCGGCTTGTGGCGGAAGATTGCCGCCCGCCTCGCTTTGGAGCCGGACCCTGGTGGCCAGCCGGTTGATGGAGTACTAGGAGAATCATGTCCGTGCGAATCGGAGTCGACGTCGGGGGAACCTTTACCGACATCGTCTGCTTTGACGAGCAGGAGGGGAACTTCAGACTGCTGAAGGTTCCCAGCACGCCCTCCCGGCCCAGCGCGGCCGTCATCGACGGCACCCGCCGGGTGCTGGACGAGTTCGAAGTTCCGGCCGGGTCGGTGGGGTTCTTCATTCACGGGACCACCGTGGCCACCAACACCATCCTGGAGCGCAAAGGGGCCGAGGTGGCCCTGCTGGTCACCGCCGGCTTCCGGGACGTGCCCTACATCATGCGGCAGGACCGGCCCCGCCTCTACGACTATTTCCAGCAGCGTCCCCAGCCCCTGATCCCGCGGGAGCGCCGCTTTGAAGTCCCGGAGCGCATGCTCTACACGGGGCAGGTCAGCCGGCCGATGCAGGAGGAGCCCACCCGCCAACTGCTGCGCCGGCTGAAGGAGCTGGAAGTCCGCGACATCGCCGTTTGCCTGCTGCATTCCTACGTCAACCCGTCCCACGAGAGGACGCTCCGGGACTGGATCCGGCAGGAAATTCCCGAGGCCCGCGTCTCCCTCTCTTCCGACATTCTGCCCGAGTTCAAGGAGTTCGAGAGGTTGAGCACCACGGCCGTCAACGCCTACGTGCTGCCCTCGGTGGGCAGCTATCTGCAGCGACTCGAGGAGGGGCTGGAATCTCTGCAAATTCCCTCGGGACTCCATATCATGCAGTCCAACGGCGGCATCATGACCTCCGGGACCGCCCAGAGCCACTGCGTGCACATGGTGCTGTCGGGACCTGCCGCCGGGGCCCTGAGCGGACTGGTGCTGGGGCGGAAGGCCGGGCTGGACCACATCATTTCCATCGACGTGGGGGGCACCAGCGCCGATGTGGCCGTGGCCCGCGACGGCAACCTCCACTTTGCCGAGGAAAGCGAGATCGCCGGGCAGGTCCTCAAGATCCCGGCCATCGAAATCAACACGGTCGGCGCCGGCGGCGGCAGCATCGCCTGGGTCGATTCAGGGGGAGCCCTGCAGGTCGGACCCCAGAGCGCCGGCGCCCATCCGGGGCCCGCCTGCTACCGGCGGGGAGGAAGCCGGCCCACCGTTACCGACGCCAACGTGGTCCTGGGTCGCCTGAACGCCAACCACCTGCTGGGGGGCGAGATGGCCATCGATGCGGAACTATCCGCAAAGGCCATCGGGGAGGGCGTTGCCGCTCCCCTGGGCTTGGAGCTGGTGGAGGCCGCCGAAGGAATCATTCGGGTGATCAACGCCGTCATGGCCAAGGCCATTCGTCGTCTCTCGGTGGAGAAGGGCTACGACCCCAGGGATTTCACCCTGGTCAGTTTCGGTGGCGGGGGTCCCCTGCATGCCGCCGAGCTAGCGGCCGACCTGCAGATCCCCCGGATCCTGGTGCCACCGGTTCCCGGAGTCAGCTCCGCCCTGGGCCTGATCACGGCCGACTTTCGCCACGACTACGTGCGCACGGTGCTGTGGAAGCAGCAGCAGGC
>JAPPFQ010000213.1 GCA_028875135.1 Acidobacteriota bacterium | reverse complement strand
CCTGATGACCGTGCCGGTCCTGGTGTCCTGCATGTCCGTCCTGTCAACCAACGGAATACTCGGAAAGTCCTGGCGTCCACTGTGGGAACCGGAGTCCCCCCGACTGCCTCTGTCAGCCCTGCGCAACTACCAGTGGGATTCCCTGCACCACACGATGCGCCCTGTCCGATAGGGGGACTATCCTGTAGGGGAATAGATTAGCGACGATACGTCGCTATCTGCCCTCCATGCGGTCTGGGGGTACAAAACTGGCATATCCGGCCTGATTTCGAGGGGATTCGGGGGATTTCAGGGGCCGATTCACCCCTGATTCAGCTACGAAATGGGGTTTGACGTGTCGCCTGACCGGTCAGAGACACAAATGAGACTATGCGCTAAAATAACGGGCAGCGAAATTGCACTCTTATCACCCCTTGTCCAGGGGTGACGTATCAGCCGATTAGAGGTGAAAACCGATGGATGAACCCGTTAGGTGGGTGACGAAAGCGGAGGCCGCGGAGGAACTTGAGATATCCCTCTCTACCCTTGACCGGATGATCCGGCGAGGAGAGGTCGAGGTCAGCAGGGAGGGCCGCCGGGTCTACGTGCGGATGCACGGCCCGGAGTACCCGAGCGACGAGGAGCTGCTGCATCGGTCCATTGCCAGGGAGAGAGAGCTTGAGCGGACCGTGCGGGAGTTGGATCAGAGCGTGTCGGAGTGGAAGCTCAGAGCCTCCGAGCTGGAGCGTGAGCGGGACGAGGCCAGGGAGTCGGCGGCCACCGCCAGAGGGCCGTACGTGAAGCTTGAGATTGAGCACCGGAAAGAGGTCTCCGCCCACAGGACGACGAAGTGGATGCTGAACGTCTTCAGCGTGATCGCCTTAGTGCTGCTGGTGTTGCTGGTCGGCTGCGTCCTCCTGTGGTGGTTTGTTCTGAGGTAGGGTCAGAGGCGCTCCCCGCAGTGTGGCCCAGTTTTGCATCTAGGGCCTGTTTCGCGCCGGAACACGGCCTTTCATCGAAGTGTTCACTGGAGTTTGTCCGGCACGCCCCGAAATCAGCCACTTTGCATAGCTGAAGTGGCGTAGGATGTCCGCTTCTCCCCCGGGTCCCGTTTTCGCGTACTCCCCTGCCACTTCGGTCGGCGCCAAATGAATGGGCCAACCTGGGCCGCCGTCCCCGGCGGTCAGGAGGCCACAGGAGACAGGCTTCAAGACCCCGAGCCACCGCCAGCGTACCCCGCCGCGCGGTTGACTTGTCACCGTACAGAGGTCCCGGCCAGCACCGCGTCAGCACCCCTTCCGAGGGACCGAGAGCGACGTTCCCGTCGCGTCCTGCACCCCCACGTCCCAGCTGTCCTCGATGCCGTGTTCGGTCGTCTTGATTGCCCTCCGTTCCTCATGGGAAGCTCGTTCCAGACCCGGAGCCCGTCAAGTCCGTGTTTGTGGTGACCTCTCGCCTGGCGTAACGCACCCCCACCTCAAGCGCGCTTTTGGGCCGCCTATGTCATCGGACCGTCGATTTTCGCCCGTGCACACACCCCCACCTCAAGCTTCTTTCTGCCATTGCCGACCGAACTCCGCCCTTTCAACAAATTGGTGACCGTTCACCCCCTGTAGAGGGGGATTTACCCCTGTTTCAGCTTCGAAACCCCGACTCAGACCGCTTCGTAACCAGACTTCATTTCCTGTACACCCCCAATACTGCACGAAACGGGCCTCCGATAAGTGGGTATGGAAGGCGCCACCATGCGTGGGGTCTTTTTCGGCGTCTGATTTGTTCACACTCTCTTCCAACTCTATTGAAGCGCTGAACCGAGAGGGTCCGGAACGATGAACCCGCGGAAGGCCAACGAGCGGAGGGATCACCTAAAGCGCCCGGTGCGGGCGGTCGTCCGGCTCGACGCGGCGACCCTCTGGAAGCGTTTGGCCCTGCTGAACCGCTCCCAGTCCTGGCTTGCCCGGGAGGTCGGGATAAGCCCTGGCTATCTCTCCATGCTGGTCAACGCGGGGAGAGCCCCATCAGGTCCCATCCGGGAGCAGATGCAGAAGGCTCTCGGAGTGGACGACTTCAACGACCTTTTCGGAGTGGAGGAATAGCGGTTGACATGTCACGGTGCCGCAGCCCCCGGCCAGCCTTGCGCCAGCACCCCTTCCGAGGGATTTAGAGTGCCGTTTCCGCCGCGTCCTGCACCCCCAACGTCCATCGCCTTATGCGACCCGTTTTCCCACCGAGCAGCCGATTTAGCACGGCGTCGTGCCCCCCGACATCCAACGAAATTCGCTGGATTCGACCGGAACCCGCCCTTTCACAAAAGTGTTCACTCTTTCCGTCCGATAGAGGGGCGATGTGGCACTGTGCCAGCTACGGAATCGCCTATTCCGCCGCTTCCCCGACAAACTCCAACTCGTGTACAGGCGCCCCACATGGCGGGAGACCCCCGATCCGGCAGTCGGCTGGGGATACCCTTGCAGGAGATGTTCCTCACCTCGCCGGGCGGCTGCGGAGAAGGGACCGCCCAAGGGGAGTCTTGTGGCATCGGCCTCTTGACTCATTGCTCTCTATTTGCGAAAATAGAGAGTGTGTATGAGGGAATGCAAATCGAATGGGGGATACGGGCCATCAGGGATATGCGCCGCCTCGCCGCACGGGACAGGGAGCGCATCATCGCCAAGATTGAGCAGTACGCCGAGGACCCCGCATCCCTCGCCAGGCAGGTGGCCGCGCTGACCGACAGCCCCTACAGGCGGTTGAGGGTCGGCCACCATCGCGTCATCTTCACCACCGAGCATGGCGAGCCTGCAACCCTGGTAGTCCTAAGAGTTCGACACCGGAGGGAGGCTTATGACTAGCGAACAGACCGTGACCTTGACTCGAAGGGAGTACGACGCTCTCATCGAGCGCAACAGCCAGCTTGAGGATATGCTGGCTGCCCAGGACGCCGACGACGGCGTGCGCGTCCCCCACGAGGTGGCTCTCGACATCATGCGGGGGAAGGGTCCCATCCAGGCGTTTCGGAACCACCGGGGCATGACCCTGCGGGAGTTGTCCGAGAGGACCGGCCTTGCCTCGGGGTACATCTCCGAGATTGAGCGCGGCCTGAAACCCGGATCGGCCTCGGCACTTACCCGCATCTCCGATGTCCTTGGTACCACGATAGACGTCCTGGTGAGCAGGTAAGCACGGAGCCTGAAGGCAGAAACACACAGAGACAACAGAGCAGGAGGGTAGCATGAAGAAGAAGCACCTACAGCCACTGACGCCGGCGGCGCTCTACGCCAGGGTGTCCAGCGACCGCCAGGACGTGGACCTGTCCGTGTCCGCACAGCTGCGGGCGCTCAAGGAATACGCAGAGACCAACGGCTACTCCGTGGCCCGCGAGTACATCGACGAGGCGGAGAGCGGTCGCATCGCAGACCGCCCCCAGTTCAAGATGATGATCGAGGAGGGCAGCAAGCCCA
>JAPPFQ010000056.1:2059-3455 GCA_028875135.1 Acidobacteriota bacterium | reverse complement strand
TTTGTAACCTGTTGATAATAAACGTATACTCGGAAGACGTGTTAAAGATGGGCTAGCTGCGCACGTCCGGATCTGTGCGGGGGGTCCCCAGCAATGCGGATTCCTACCGCGATAAAGGTCTTGGCACGGCCTCGCCCATCTCCTCCACCCGGCTCGACCGGCAACGGCGCCAGCACCCTAATTGCAGGGTTTCAGGCACCGAAAGCGTCAGGGGCCGAGCGCTGCCCCGCGGAGGGAGCGGGCGACCGGGGATGGCCCACTTGGGGGATATTCACGGTGGCGGTCCCAATTCCAAAGCAGCGCCCATGCGTGCGATCAAAAGGGAGCCGGCCGTGAGCACGGCCATCAATACGATCTGAGCAATCACCCCGGCCCAGAACCACCACAACAGGTAACCCCATTTTCCGCCCATACGAACAGTTGCCAAAACCCCCGCCGCCCACGCGGGAGCCAGCGTCAGCACCGAAACCACTCCAAAGTACAGAAGTCCAAGAAACGAGATCACGGCTCCCATCCCCAGACAGAACCACAACATTGAAAGGTGGGGTTTCCCGTGGTGGAACTGCATCAGCAACGCCAACACGACCACTCCCGACAGAGCGATGCACTCAACGGCATAGTGCCGCAAGAGCCCCGGTACGGGCTCGGGGTCCAATACCCACGTCGTCTGGCTGCCAATCCAGATAAATCCCCCGAGCGCCAGGGCCAACTCCAGCCATTGGCCGAGGCTGGGATGGAAGGGAAATTGCATGGCGCGATGCTGCCGAACGGAAGTCTTCCGAAGACTTGAAGGAAGAAGTGCGACTCTCTCCGGCGCCGCATCTCCTGTAGGTTCTTATACAGGTTCTCGAACCACTGTCCAAAGAATTCGTGGGGCAGGGAAAAAATCCTGTGCATCCTGTGCATCGATGTTAATCAAAGTTTTCTCATACTCGACCCCGGGAACCCAATTTCGTGACCTTGGTGTGACAGCGCGCTGACATCGCGCGCGTCGTGTCCCTTTGTGGACGGTTCTTTCCCCGGGGACGCCGGACTGAGCCCGCCAATTCCCCCTCGTTCCCTGTGCTATGATGAAGCCCGGTTCGAACGAGGGAAAACGGGATGGCCGGGAGTTGGCTGGAACGGGTGAAATCGTCCTTTGGGGAGGTCGGCAGGAGCATCCACAAGCTCTTCCTGGAGGTGACCGGATTTCTGTTCGCCGTTTTCGGCGGATTCCTGTTGCTCAGGGGATACCAGTTTATTACGGAGCAAGAGGTGTTCGAGTTCAAGGACTACTTCATGGTGGGCTCCTTCGCCCTGTTCGGCCTGCTGATGCTGGGCTTCGCCGTTCACTCCTTTATCCGGGTCCGGTCGATGAAGTGAGGCCCGGGCCGGTTTTCCCCTTCCCGGTGCTTGC
>JAPPFQ010000056.1:0-2049 GCA_028875135.1 Acidobacteriota bacterium | reverse complement strand
CGGCCGGGTCAGTCAGCCCGATGCCATCAAACCGCAAATTCGAGACAACCTCCGGAATCCGTTTGGATCCCTTCTTCGGTCCCCGCCATCTCGAAGACTTCGACTACCGGCGGGACCTGGCGGATCCCGGAAGCTATCCCTTCACCCGGGGAGTCAGGCCCGGCATGTACCGGGACCGTCTGTGGACCATGAGGCAGTACGCGGGCTTCGGGTCGGCCCGGGAGTCCAACGCCCGCTACAAGTACCTGTTGGGACTGGGCCAGACCGGGCTTTCGGTAGCCTTCGATCTGCCCACCCAAATGGGCATGGACTCCGATGCGGCCATGGCGGCCGGAGAGGTGGGCCGCACCGGCGTGGCCATCGACAGTCTGGGGGACATGGAGGAGCTCTTCCGGGGAATACCGCTCGACCGGGTCTCGGTCTCGATGACCATCAATGCCACCGCGGCCGTGCTGCTGGCCCTGCTGGTCGCCCTGGCGCGGAGCCGGCAGGTGCCGCCGGAGCAACTGTCGGGCACGATTCAGAATGACATTCTGAAGGAGTACATCGCCCGGGGAACCTACATCTATCCCCCCGAGGCTTCCATGCGGCTGGTCACCGACCTGATCGGCTACTGCAGCCGGAACCTTCCCCAATGGAATCCGATCTCGGTGAGCGGCTATCACATCCGCGAGGCAGGGTCCTCGGCCGTTCAGGAGCTGGCATTCACCCTGGGCAACGCCATCGCCTACGTGGAGGCCTGTCTGAAGTCGGGTCTGGCCATCGATGCCTTCGCCCCCAGAATTTCCTTTTTCTTCAACGTTCACAACCACTTCCTGGAGGAAGTGGCCAAGTTCAGGGCCGCCAGGCGCATGTGGTCCCGAATCATGAAGGAGCGGTTCGGAGCCCGCAATCCCAGGTCGTGGGTGTTGCGCTTTCACGCACAGACGGCGGGAAGCACCCTGACGGCTCAACAGCCGGAGGTGAACACGGTCCGGGTCACCCTGCAGGCTCTGGCCGCCGTGCTGGGAGGGACCCAGTCACTGCACACCAACTCTCGGGACGAAGCCCTGTCGCTGCCCACCGAGGAAGCTGCCGGGCTGGCGCTGCAGACCCAGCAGGTGATCGCCTACGAGAGCGGTGTGGCCGAGGTGGCCGATCCGCTGGCGGGCTCCTTTGCGGTGGAGGCCCTCACTGACGCCCTCGAGAAGGGAGCCCGGGAGTACCTGGCCCGGATCGAGGCCATGGGCGGCATGATGCAGGCCATCTCGCAGGGCTTCGTCCAGCGTGAGATTCAGGAGTCTTCCTACCGGCACCAGCGTTCGGTCGAAAGCGGCGACAGCACCATCGTGGGCGTCAACCGCTTCGTTTCCGAAGACCGACCCGGGATCCGGATCCACCGGATCGACCCGGGGGTGGAGAGGGAACAGCGGCAGCGGCTGGCCCGGGTTCGGGCATCGCGGGATTCCAGGGCGGCGGGCCGTGCCCTGGACGCCATTGCCGAAGCGGCCGGAAGCGGGGAGAATCTCCTCCCGGCCATGATTCGGGCGGTAGAGCGCCAGGTCACGCTGGGGGAGATTTCCGACCGATTGAGAAACATCTTCGGGGAGCACGCGGAGAACCCGCAGATCTAGTGATCAGTGGCTAGTGGATAGTGATTAGCAGCCCCCCGCCCCGCCGGGGCGGGTCATACGGGGTGAAACAGGAGTGTTTCAGTTGCTGAACGCGTCGACTAAATAACTATCCACTAACCACTGGCCACTAGTCACTTTTCACCTGGTTGCGCCGCCCTTCCATACGACGGGGCGGGTCATACGGGGTGAAACAGGAGTGTTTCCGGAACCATTAGTTTTTCTTCGTGTCCCTTCGTGGATAGCTCTTTAGCCGTTCCGGCGGACCCGCCTGAACCGCGCTCCATGGAATTTCAACTCCTTGCCCGGGATCCATCCACCCGGGCGCGACTGGGCAAGATCGTTACCGACCACGCTGAGATCCACACGCCCGTCTTCATGCCGGTGGCCACCGCCGGCACCGTCAACGCCATCACACAGCACCAGATCGAAGAGCACG
>JAPPFQ010000681.1 GCA_028875135.1 Acidobacteriota bacterium | reverse complement strand
TGGTGGATGCGTGTGTCTCCGTGTAGCGTTGTGACCTGGTTGTTGCTCTATGTGTCGTTGTGTGTTTTTATGTTGCGCCGTGTACCGCTTCCTATCCGCGTCTCTCCCGAAACCCGTCAACGGCTCCAGCGCCTCCGCACCGAGCGGCGCCTCAACCTCCGCTTCCGGCTGCGCGCCGGCGGACGATGAGGCCCTGGAAGAACAGAAGACCACAGATGGCGAGAGGCCGAGAGAGGGCAAGGCTGGAGCATGCTCACAAGCCGATATCTCCGATCGGCAGCACGGGCAGCTTGCCATCCCGCTCGACGGTCCCGCAGGAAGAGTCTCCGGGGTCGAACGAATGCAAGACTCGGTCCGCCAACGTCCCGAACGGTCCAGTGGATTCCGGTTCAAATAGAGGGATACAATGGTGGGAGTGAAGCGGGCTGATACACAGTAAGTCTTTTATAATTAGCCTGTTACAAGAGATACAATATAGACGCGAATGCGGCGACAACACGTAGCCGTGGGCGTCAGCCGGGCGCAAGCCATTGGGGAACCGTCAGGAGAAGAACGCCAGCAGAATCCAGAGCACCAGGCCCGAGGAGATGATCAGCAGAATGCAGACGGTCGTGATGACCAGCGAGAGGATACGGAAGAAGGATTCCAGGAACCGAAATGCCGGGAAATCCAACAGGTCGGCTTCCACTTCGGGAGGTTGCGGCGGTTCCTTTGGATTTGGCTGATCCACCAGGTGAAGAGGTGCTGCGGATTGATTCATAGGTTGGTTCCAGGCGGCTTGCTCGATGCAATGACCGGCACCTATGAAATAGTACCGCGCAATCTCCCACGGATCATCACCCCCGAAAAATAAATCTCTACGTGCAATGTGACCCCTGCCCACCCACCGCGCGACCTCACCGGGATCGCTCGGAGATCTTCGCGGCAAGGCGCGTGCCGGCTTGCCTCCGATCTCGTAGCCGTATACAGTGTTTCTCGGAAGTCGTCTTACTGCCGGCCGCGCAACTTCCGGGCGGCTCGGCCAAACGCAAGCCGTGCGGAGAAACCGTGTGACTTCAGGTCCCAAGAGGCCCGTTGGATGGGCGGCCGTGGCGGCGCTGGCGGCACTGTTGCTGCAGGCCGCCTGCATTCCGGTGGGAGAGGACACGATAGAAGTCACGGCCTCGGCCTACAACTCCCATCCCAACCAGACCGATGAAACTCCCTACATAGCCGCCTGGGGAGACCGGCTGAAACCGGGCATGAGGGCCATCGCCGTCTCCCGGGACCTGATTCCGATGGGCTTCGTTCGCGGGGCCCGGGTGAGGATCGAGGGGTTCCCCGGCCGGCGCTTCGTCGTACTGGACAAGATGCACTACCGATGGCGCCGGCGCATCGACATCTACATGGGGGACGATATTGAGGCGGCGCGAAAGTGGGGAAGGCGCCGGCTTAGAGTCCACTGGTTCTCCAGTTGGATCCGGAAGAGCGCCAAGCCCGACAATCGCTGAAGAGGAGTGCGAAAGCGTGAACACGCCAATCTACCGGGCGGGAATCATCGGACTGGGGTTTATCGGCGCCGCCGACCAGATCTCCGGCGATGCCCTGGGACAACAGGTGGAGAACCTGGACGGCACCCATCTTGGGGCTTTGGCGGGAAACCCGCGGATCCGTCTGGTGGCGGGAAGCAGCCGCGATTCGGGACGCCGGGCCCGTTTCGAAAAGCGCGCCGGGGTTGGCAGCTACGCCGACTGGAGGGAGATGATTGCCGCCGAGGCCCTCGACCTGGTGAGCGTGGCCACCTACACGCCGGTGCACGAGGAGATCACCGCGGCCTGCGCCCGCGCCGGGATCCGGGCCATCTACTGCGAAAAGCCCATGGCCTCCCGCGTTTCCGAGGGAGATCGGATGCTGCGGGCCTGCCGGGAGTCGGGCTCGCTCTTGGCTATCAACCACAACCGGCGCTTTCATCCCAACTATCGCCGCCTGCGCGATCTGATCGGCGACGGGAAACTGGGCGAGCTGACCTCGGTCAACGTGCAGTGGAGCAGCGGGCGCCTGGGGAACGTCGGCACCCACCTGTTCGACGCCCTCCGCATGGTGACCGGGCGCCGGGTGGAAGCCGTTTCGGGAACCCTGGACCTCGCGGGGAAGCCCGATTGCCGCGGTCCGGCCTTTCAGGATCCCGGCGGATGGGGCTTGATGCGCTTGGCAGGTGGAGTGATGGTCACCGTGGATGCTTCCGACTACGCCAGGGTCCCCATGAGCCTGAGCTTCAACGGAAGCAAGGGACGGGCCCTGACCGGAGGGGACGAAGTGAGCCTGGAGTACTGGGACGGCCGGCAGGAACAGTGGCCCAGTCTGCGCAGTCAGGCCACCGGGATGGACCGGGCCGTGCAGGAGATCGTGGCCTGGTTGGATGGCCGCGGACCCTTTGCCTACGACGCCGGAGAAGCCTTGCAGGTCCTGGAAAGCATCGTGGCTTTCCATGTCTCCCACGACCGCTCGGGCGCCTGGACGGAGCTGCCGCTGCAGGGAGAGGATCGTAACCGCCTGTTGAACAGCGGCTGATCCTTCACAGCCTCTCAGTCTTCCTGCACCCGGTCCAGCGCCTTGTCCATGGCTGCGATCAACCCGGTGACGTGCCGCTCTTCCATGGGCAGCGACAGGGCGCACATGCTGAGGGTGTGGCTCAGGAAGTACCCTTCCTCCAGCAAGGCCAGAAAGACCTGGTGGCTCAAGGCACGGTCGGCGCGGGCCAGGTCGCGGTAGGTCTCCAGCTTGCCCTCGACGAAGTAGATGCTGAAGACCGAGCCCGTATTGATGGCCTGGGCGTGGACGCTCCGGCGGGCGAAGAGGTCGTTCAGCCCGGCGGTCAACCGGTCCGCCAGGCCGTTGAGGTGGTTGAAGGCCGCGGGCGTCAGCTCTCGCAGGGTGGCCAGGCCGGCAGCCATGGTCATGGGGTTGGCGCTGAAGCTTCCGCTCTGGGAAAAGCCGGTCGGCCCCCGGCTGGGGTCCAGCAGGTCCATGAGGTCGGCCCGGCCTCCGAAAGCCCCCACCGGAAACCCTCCCCCCACGATCTTCCCGAAGCAGGTCAGGTCGGGATCGATACCGAATTGTTCCTGCAGGCCGCCTCTGCCGGCGCGAAAGCCGACAATCTCGTCGAAAATCAGGAGCAGCCCGTGTTTTCTGGTGATCTCTCTCACGGCGCGGGCGAACTCCGGCCGAACCGGGAGCATCCCCGCCTTGGGGTCGAACATGACGCAGGCCAGCTCCCGGGCGTGTTCTTCGATCAGCCTGGCGACAGCATCCTCGTTGTTGTAGGGAAGCACCAGCACCTCGCCGGCCGCGTGGGGCGACATTCCTCCGGCGCCGGGTACGGAATGGGGAGACTCGACCGGTCCGGCCCGGTCCACGGGCGGGAACACGCTGACCTCCACCGCGTCGTGGCTGCCGTGGTAGCCGCCTTCGAACTTGAGGACCT
>JAPPFQ010000674.1:1362-3468 GCA_028875135.1 Acidobacteriota bacterium | reverse complement strand
ACGGCTGCTATGCTTTCCTGCAATCAGATTGGTGACTGTGCTGGCGTTCGAATTGCACATTGCAGGATCGATGGAATGGATCCGGTGACCCATACGCTGGTGGGGGCCAGTTTGGCCGAGACGCGCCTTGGGCGCATGTCGGCCTATGCGGCGCCAACGCTGATCCTTGGCGCCAACGCGCCGGACATGGACGCGGTCACCATGCTGATCGACCGCGATCTGGCGCTCGGGTTCCGCCGCGGATGGACACACGGCGTACTTGCGATCGCGGTGCTGCCGATCCTCCTGACCGCGCTGATCTGCCTGCTTGACCGCGCCGTCGCGCGCTGGCGCGGCACGGCCCCGCGGGCGCGGCCCGACCGGCTGCTGCTGCTGGCCTATATCGCCGTGGCCAGCCACCCCCTGATGGACTGGTTGAACACCTACGGCATGCGCTTCCTGATGCCGTTCGACGGCCGCTGGTTCTACGGCGACGCCCTGGTCCTCCTGGACCCGCTGGTATGGCTGCTCAGCGGGACGGCGGTAGTGATCGCGCATTCGCGGTCGGCGACCGGCGTTGCGGCCTGGCTGGCGCTGGGCGGGGCCATGACGCTGCTGCTGACGCTGGTCGCCGAGGTGCCGGCGGGCACATGGGTGCTCTGGCTGGCCGGTCTCGCCGCGATTGCGGCGGTCCGGGCGAGCGGCGTCTCGCCGCCCCGGATACAGCGGATGGCGACCCTCGCGCTCATCGCGACCGGCGCCTACATGCTGGCGATGGCGGGCGGGTCGCGGCTTGCCGCGCGGGAGGTTGCCGACTGGCTCACGGCGCGCGGCGGCACTTACCAGGCGATCATGGCCGGACCGCTGCCGGCGCGGCCGTTCGCGCGAGACATCGTCGTTGCCGACAGGGATCACTACCACTTCCTGGAGTTGAACTGGTTGCGGACAGAACGGATTCAGGTAATCAGCCCGCCGCTGGAGCGCGTCCGAGGACCTGCCGTCGAAGCGGCCCTGGCTGCGCCGCAGGTGCAGGGGGCCCGGAACTGGCTGCGCTTTCCGCTGTACACGGTCGAGCAGCGGCCGGACGGCTACCGCGTAACGATCAGGGACGCGCGCTACACACGGCGGCGGGGACTGGCCTTCCCGATGGGCGTCGTGGAGCTCGACCGCGAGCTGCAGCCCAAGCTTCCGGCTGCGGGCGCCGCAGATTGACGAACCGGGGCGAGGCGCTCGCCTTCAGCCGCGACCGGAAGGAACAGCGCAGGGTGTCCTCGATCGAGACGATGCGCTCGTCTTGCACGAGAGGCCGGCTCCGGCGTCTGATGCGTTTCCGGCCAGCCCATCAGTCGGACAGGAACTTCACCTCGCTGCCGAACTTGCGGTACTGCTTGAATTGGATGACGTTCCTGGTGTGGAGTCTTGCGGTACGATTCTCCAAGAGGACCTCGGCACGGACCGGAAGCCAGTGCTGCTGTCCCGCGATTTCCACCCGATTGTACTCGGTGGAACCCTCGGAGCGGGTTATGGGAAAAGTGTCCGGAATTCTGTAGGCCCGCTCCTTGATCTGGACAACCTGCAGCGAATCCGGGTCAATCCAGCATCTCCCCCGGTAGGGCGTGACCACGCCCAGTTCCGTGGTTCCGTCCCTGAAAATGATACTTCTCTTGGAGGTGTCCTTGGGCACACGAAAACCGACACGCACCGTGGGTGCGCCTCGACTGTGGTCTATCCCCTCAAAGCGGAATTGGGTGCCGGTTGCCGGGTCGAAGAGGTAGTTCAACGAAGAGCCGAACTCACCGGTTGAGGTCGTCCCTTTCAGTGATTCCAGCGTGGCATCGGAGGCCGCCGAGCGATTTCCGACCGACACCAGCTTATAGTGCTCCTGTTTGTCGTAATAGGTAAGCTCCGCCACAAAGTTATCTACCCTTATCCAACCGGTTTTCGGCAGGCGGCGAAGGTAGCGCTGGGTGATCTGGGTGCAAATGAAATTCGGCAGGTTATCGGTGTAGGCCATCGCCGTGCTGCGCACCTCTTCCAGGAATCCCGGCCAGGTTTCCCGGTCCGGCAATCCGGAGCGCACAGGCGTCGCGGCCGGCTCGGTGACCGCTGCCGCCGCCGGAGTTACTG
>JAPPFQ010000674.1:0-1352 GCA_028875135.1 Acidobacteriota bacterium | reverse complement strand
TGCACGGTTTGGGGTGGGGGGTCTTTCGGTCGTGGGGGGCGCTGCCGGTTTGGGAGTCGCCGATGAACCCGTTGCCGAGGGCTCGGTTGCCGATGGCTCGGCAGGAGGTGGGATAAAGAACGGCGGCGGCGGCTCGACCCCGGGCGGCGGTCTCAGAACGGATTCAGGCCCCCCGGTCGAGCGGTATTCCTCAACGGCTCGGATGATAGCGGGATCAGCCTCGCGAGCCTTCAGTTCCTGCAGGAGGATGTCCTTGACGCGAAAGCCGATCCCCCTCTCCCGGATCAACTCCACCACCCGTTGCGGAGTCACCGCTCCGATGTGGGTAGTGGTGACCAGAGCCAGAAGTTCCTCCTGGCTGATCGGACCCTCGGCCGTCGACAGGTTCAGTGGGACTCCGACCAGGATGATCGGCAGCAGGCACCCCAATGCGCAACGGGTCGAACGTGACACGTTAGAAGTATTCTATTCGCTATGTCTGCAGCAACCTGGTGAGAGGTGCGGGCTGCTCGGTGACTACCTCCCGCGAATGCTGCTGCTGGCTGAGCCGCGGCTCTGCTGAGCCGCGGAGCCGTCAGCAATACTGCTGGAGGTGGAAGTTGCCGCCGAAGATCGGTGCACGCTGGTTGTGGCGGGTGTATAACTTGAGGAGCCCGCGTTGCTGAGGCTGGAACGACCATAACCTCTGGATGCGTAGACCGGACCGTAGGACCGCCAGGTGGGGCAGAAGTTACCGTAGGCAAGACCGTAGGGCGACCTCAAAAGGGTGTGGAAGGGAATGAACGTGTACATCCGGGAGAACGGGTCATAGATCCACCCCCCGTTGGCCCTCAGGCCATACCTGGACAAGGCCGACCGAGACATCCACGAGGGAATTTTGGCGTTGGCTGCGATCAATGCGACCGCCCGCTTTCGACTCCAGAGATCGATTTCGTCGAAGGACTCCTCCCCCACCTTGGTGAAGTGCATGCGCCGCCTCGCGGAGCGGTTCAAATCAAAGGACTTGCCCGACTTCAGAACTGCGATCTTGGTCTGATCCCGCAACCATTTCAGCTTTCCCTTGAGGACAGTCACCCGAACCTCGTCCGCTGCACCGACTTCAAAGCGATACAAGCCCTTTTTGAGTACTCTCAGATCTCCGGAGGGCGTCAGGATATGAAGTCGGTGGACCTTGCGCCGCAGGCTCAGCGATTCCAGGATGGCCGTACCTCTCTCCAGGGAGAACCGCATGTCCTCGAAACCGGTCGCCACGACCCTGACCCGACTGTTTTCCGCCACCCGCAGGTAGGTTCCCGGGTTGAGCAGCATTTCCACCCGTTGGTCCGCTTCCGTCTGCAGCACATCCCCCTCGA
>JAPPFQ010000337.1 GCA_028875135.1 Acidobacteriota bacterium | reverse complement strand
GGGATGGGTTTTTGTTGGGGTCGTTGCGTCTATCGGGCGGCACAAAGTAGATGTCGCCCATCCTTGGAGCAACCAAGAAAGCAATTGCCGTGGGACCGACAATAAACGCAGTAGCGACGGCGGCGTGCCCAAGGACTGTAAGGTCGTTTTCCGGGTGTAACACCCAAGGTAACCCCAATGCGGCCCCAACGGCAAGGGTAATCCATCCCTGATAGCGTTTCTCGCGAGGGCGGTAGACCAGAACTTTGAGCACTGCTTGCTTCTTGAGGCTGCGGGTCTGCCCGTCCGGCAGCAAGAGTATGACCGATTCGGCTGTAGCCGAGTGGAAGCGCCCCGTGATCTTCCTTTTTCCCCGAGGGGCCTTGTCCTTGTATAGCAGCACTGTGGTTGGGGTTCCGGGTGTCACGGCCTGCACTCTGGACCAGTCCTGCTTGACCCAGAACCCCGCTTCTGCCCTCGGCGATAAGCCAACCAAGACCAGCAGGAGCACCAACCCGGCGGCGGTGCTCCTGCGGACAATCTTCCGGTTGTTTGTGTTCATTAGCTTGACCCCCTCACAACATTCTCAAGGTGACCCGAAGTGCTTGCCGTTTGGACACGACGGGCCGGTCGGGATTCGGCGTGGGAACGGGTGCGGGATCATCCCGGAGTTGGCGCGGACCGTTATGCTGGCCGAGTCACTCCGTTGTGACCAACTTCCCATTCCTATAGGTTTCGACAAAGATACTCCCGTCGTTTTCGCGGACGGTCCATATGCCGTGCCTCTTGCCCTTTATGTAAGCGCCTTCATGTCTGGTTCCATCGCTATGTTGCACTTCCCATCTGCCGTGCCTCTTGCCTTCTACGTATGGGCCTTGAAGGCTGGTTCCATCCAATTCGTGCTCAACCCATCTGCCATGCTTCTTACCCTCTACATAGGGGCCATTCCGGGAGTTTCCAATCGCGGACAAAAAACGCCATGAACCGTGTCTCTTGGCCGCCACATAGTTGCCGTCTTGGAAGCTTCCGTCATCCAGGTACTCAACCCAGTGGCCGTGCTGCTTGCCCCCTTGCAGACTTCCCGATGTTGTCGATGCAATCTTGTAGCCGCCTTTCCATACCAGTTTGAGCGTTCCCTTCCCCTGCGCCTGTCCCCTGGAACACTCGCCGGTCCAAGTTCCAGTTTCGCCCGGTTTCAGATCGGGATTCCAGAGGTAGCACTCCGGCCGGCCGGAAATCGCCATCCAGCATTCGGCCCTTTTCGATTGACCGGTGCACGTTTGCCGCGTCTCGACCCAAATCTGCAGCTGTTCCGCCTCATCCATTATCTCCAGCGCCTTCCTGAATTGCGGGTCTGTCCTTCCTACTGCCAGCAAGTACTTGCCGGCAGCATCCATGGCGTCCTGAAACGAGCCCGCCGACAAGGCAATCTCCGCGTACCGGAAGTGGAAACCATCGGGCAGCGTACGGTCATGCTCTTTGTGCAGGTCGATGATCTTGTTGATCACCTCTAGGGCGGCCACGGGGTCCTTGTCCTCCATCAACCGGTCCGCCCGCAACTGATACAGGTCCACCATGATTTCCGGTGGAAGCTGGGCCGGCGCACCGGTAAAGAACCCCAGCCAGGCTCCGAATATGACACTTGCGCCAATTGCTCCACTTGTCATTGCGCCACCCCCTGGTTCCCAAGGGATTGCCGGTCCGGATGCCGGTTCGCTGTCACCGATGCATCCCTGATCCCTGTATGGGAATGAGTATTTGCACATCAAACAACCACACCAGTCAAAAAGAGAGGTTCCCACCGAAATCCGGCTCCAAGCCTGCTTGGACCAGAACCGACCATTTTTCCAGTTTGTCTCTCCCCCCTTCCCAAGAGTCGGAACAAAGGCTGAAGTATTCGAGAACGACCTCTTTCTCACCCCTTTGAAGGAGTTCTCTGGCAAGAAACATATTCGGCTCAACCGCATTGGGTTCTGATGTGCGCGTGGCTTCGCCGGCTGCAATCAAGCGTCTCTTCGCTTCTTCAATATCACCCTCGGCTAGAGCAGTTCTGCCGAGGACGAGGTGACCATGATGGAGGTGGTCTCGGGAATTCCAATCAGTGCTGTCATGGGCTAACAGGGTTTGGGCGTATTCTTTGGCTTTCTCGTACTGGTTGGCTGTAATGGCCATTCGTGCCAAATCTTTCACCAGACCCGTTCGCCTCGGGCCATCCGACAGTTCATAGGCCCTTTCATACTGAACCACCGCCTTCTCGGCGAGTTCGGTGACCTTCGCCGGTGAATCTTCGCCAATGATCTCCAGGGAATACCTGTGCCCGAGTTCTCGCGGCCATTTGGCGTTGCCCTCATCAAGCAATTGGCCCTGCTGGAGCAATTCGATGGCGAGGTCGCTATCGGTGATGGTGAAAAAGCGTACGGCGTGCTCCACCACCTTCAGATTGGCCGGTTCCCTTTCCAAGCGATCCAGCCAAGCGTTCTTGCCTTCCGCATAACCCTCAGGATCAGAATGGCGATCGATCGTGCCCTCAGGGGACCCAAGCGCCTCAGCCTCCGGCCGGTTACGAACGAGCCACAGGATATGTCTTGTCCGTGCCGCTCGCATTTCCTCACGCACCGATCGATCTTGAAACCTGTAAGATCCGAAATAGTAACGGAGGAGCCGGGTGCGAGAAGCCAGGTCGTGAGGATCCTGCTCCAGTTTCGTTTCCAATGAAGCAGCCTGTTCCGGGGTGAGATCCCGAGCACGGGTGGTCTTGGTCTGACAGGGCGCATTCTCGGCGAAAGCGGGACCATTGAGATGCCCGAAGGCCGTGAAGCCAAGCAGCGAGCCAAAGACGACACATAGGACGGAGAGTCTTGTTTTCATTTCATCCTCCTTGATCCTGTCCCCTCCAGGATTTAGAGAATTATCAATATTTGGCCTTTACTCCTATAAACAGTCGAAACAGCGATTGATTACAATTTTTTGTGGAGGGGCGCTCCGGTCACCGGCTCCGGTGCGTCCCTCTGCAAGCAGCAGGCGGACAAATCCCTGCGAACCTCTCAGGCGGAAAGAACTCAGGGAAGGTTACGTGAAACTTCAGTTGCTACGGCGACGAAACTTGCCCCGCAGGTCATAGTTACACGTCTCTACCGTCACGGCGCTGCCGCAGTGGGTCCGGTAAGAGGTGGGCTTCCACGAGATCGATGCCCCGCGTTGGAAGTGAAGAATTGTTCAGGAAGAGGAGGGAGCGGGTCCAGGCGCGCTTCGTGTTGCGGGGCGGGGACAGCGGGGCCGGTGCCGCAACGCGTAATGAAGGGGAGCCAGCCTACCCAATGTCATACATTGGGGCTGGCAAGGGGCTCCGCCCCTTCGAACCCCGACCGGGGGGAACTCCCCCCTGCCCCCCCCCATCACCGCCGTCGCTCCCTTCCCCCGCTCCCGGGAACTTCGAGCCTGGCTCTCACCCCGGCTTGACCCGGGCAACTGGTCCCTTGGGCCAGGTAG
>JAPPFQ010000555.1 GCA_028875135.1 Acidobacteriota bacterium | reverse complement strand
ATGCCGAACAGGGCGATGAGCCACATGTAGAACATCGCACCCGGCCCCCCGAGCGCAATGGCGGTAGCGACCCCGGCGATGTTCCCGGTGCCGACCGTTGCCGACAGCGCCGTCATCAGTGCATTGAAGGGCTTGACCTCCCCTTCGCCGCCGGCATCGCTCTTGTCGAACAGGAGCCTGAAGCCGTAGCCCACCTTGCGCCACGGCATGAAAACCAGGCCGAGCGTCAACAGAACGCCGGTGACTCCCAGCATGCCGAGCATCGGCGGACCCCAGGCGAAGGCATTGATTTTATCGATGAATGCGTTGATCTCTTCCATCGTGTTCCTCCGAATGGGTGTCAGGGTGTGCTCGAGTCGGGCGCCCGCAGGTCGTAGCAGAGCAGCCGGGGGGATCCTCCCCGGACGAAGTCCCGGCGGTTCTGGGAGACGTAGAGCAGGCCCCGGCTCAGGACCGGAGGAGACCAGGACTCGCGGGCGGCGAACAACCAGGCGCGGGAGAGGATCCGGTAGCCCCGGGGAGAGAGGTCGAGCCACAGAAGGTGGCCCAGCTCTCCCAGGCAGAGGAAATGTCCGTCGGCCCAGAGCAGGGATCCCCGGTAGGTGGTGAAGGATCGGGTCATCCGGCGGCCGCCGAACTCGACGGTTTCTTCCCATTCCGGCACGGCGCGCCACATCTCTTTTCCCGTCTTCAGATCGATGCACACCAGGGCCGCGTCGGGCTCGTTGCGGCCGTCGAATCCGTACAGATACCCATCCCGGTGTATGGCCGTGTTCCAATGCAGGCCGAAGTGAGGCGCGGTCCAGGCCAATCGGTGGGTGCCGTCGGGGAGAAGGTCGAGCAGCGCCGCTCCCGTCTTGTAGCTGGCCGAGATCAGCACCTGGTTGCCGATCACCACCGGGTTGGAGGCATTGACCGACTCGTAGCTGCGGCTTCTCCAGGGAAAGCGGAAGTCGATCTTTCCGTTGGCGGGATCGATGCTCAGCAGTCCCCCGGTGGGCGGGCGGCTTTCGCCTCCTGCGAAGACAAGAATGCGCCGCTTGCCTCCTACCGTGGCCGGAACCGGGGATGCATAGCTGGGGCCCCACTGATCTCCGGTCTCCCAAACGAGTTTGCCGGTCTGTTTGTCCAGAGCGATCACCGAAGGCCCGCCGGGCGCACCCACGTTGACAATCAGCCGGTTCCCTTCGACCAGAGGTGTCGCAGCTACCCCGAAGAAATCCTGGGGCACACGGAACTCACGCGACAAGTGGCGTTTCCACTGGACTGCACCGGACTTCAGATCGAGGCAATGGAGCTGGCCTTCGGCGCCGTAGGTGTAAACCCGGTTGCCGTCGATCACCGGACTGCAGCGGGGTCCGTTGTTGTAGCCGTAACGGTCGCTGTAGCGTGTGGGGTAACGAAAGGTCCAGTAGCTTTGCCCGGTTTCGGGGTGCAGGCAGTCGACGATTTCTTCCTGGCCCTGGCGGTAGAAGTAGACCAGCCGGGCGTTGTGGATGGCGGGTGAGGTGTAGCCGGTCCCCTTGGCCAGCTCCCAGACCAGGGGCGGGCCGCCCCCCGCCCAATCCTTGAGCAAACGAGTCTCGGTAGAGACCCCGTTGTGGGTCGGTCCCAGGAACGAGGTCCAATCGTGGGTGACGGCTCCCGAGGGGAGGGGCTTGGGCTTGGAGTGAAAGCGAACGCCGGGGTGAGCCGCAGGTGAAGGAGTCTTGCCTTTAGCGGATGCCAGCAGCGGAGCGGCTCCGGCGGTCCACCCATGGGCCGGCGAAGACCGGTCGCCCGTTTGACAGGCGCTCTGGCTGAGCCAGATTCCGGCCAGCATGAATCCCAGCAACGGTCGTCTCATCGCTTCCTTCTCAAGTTCGGGAGGCCGCCATCAACTCGGAATGATACCTCTTGTCAGGAGTGCAGGCCACGGGTGAGGCAGGCAAGTGGAGAGTGGAAAGTGGAGAGTGGAGAGTGAAGAGTGGAGAGTTGTCAGCCGAGTGTCTCGGGAACAGGCCGGCGCCTGATGACGTGGGTGTACTTCTTGTAAGGACTGTACCGAGACAGTCAAGATGCTTCACGTGTGGACTAAATAACTATCCACTAATCACTATCCACTATTCACTTTTCACTAGGCCGCGACGCCGTCCCAAACCACGGGGCCGCTGATACAGGGTGAAACAGGCGTTTGTTTCAGTCAATACCGCACGTGGGTGGGCCGTCCCCGGTCCTCGCCGCGCAGCCAGATGAAGACCGGGGCGTGGGGCTCGGGCGAGGGCCAGGGCAAGGCGATGCGCAGGGTCTGCTTTTCGGGATCGTCCGGGAAGGGGGTGGGGATGCCCGCTACGGGGTGCCCCCGGCTCTCGTCCCAACCGGCCCTGGCGATGTGGTGCAGTTCCTCTCCGGTGAGGATACCCTCGTAGAGCGATTCCTCCAGCTTTTTGCCGGTCAGGACAAATCGCTCGATCCTCGGCAGCCGGACCACCTGGCCCAAGAGGTGCGGGTTCGACAATCCGGTGGTCTCGTTGCGGACCACTACCGCCAGGGAGCAGTCGGTGGCGCTCAGGCTGCCCGGGTCCAGCGAGAGAAACAGGGTGTCCTTGCCGGTGACGTCCAGCCGGGTGGCGCCTTGGGGCCGGCCGGGGACGAGCGTCAGCCTGGATTGAAATTGCCCGTTGCTCCGGCATCCCAATTGCAGGGAGGACAAGGGGTGCAGGCGCTCCACCTTGATGGCGAAGCTGACCGGCTGGCCGGCCGGGAGTTCTCCCTCGCGCAGTCCCAGCCCGGCTTTGGGCGGGAAGGAGGTGATGGTGCGTGCAATTGCCGGCCGGGGACCCACGACCTGCAATGCCTCCTTCAGCACGACCGGAGCTTCCAATCCGGTGACCCTCAAGGTGATAGGAAGCAGATCGGTCCCTTGGGCCGCATCCTCCAGAAACGCCGTAACAACCCTCTGTTCGAGCTCCTTTGTTTCCGGTGGCGCCGCCGCCAGTTCCCACCGGGCCTTGGGGCTTTCCATGCCGACGATGCGCTCCAGACCGGTGCCCTCCAACTGGAGTCCCTGGCTCTCTTCTCCAAGATTGACTGTGAGAGGGAGATTGGAGATCCGAGGCAGCGGGGGATGGACCCGCACAGGCAGAACCTGCGGTTCCGCATCGGCCTGGGAGATTTTCAGCCCGTAGAAGCCGGGGGCAAGCCGGTCGGTATCCAACGCGAAGCCCAGTTGTGCCTGACTTCCGTCAGGTGTCCTAGGAGACAACAGGAAGGGCAGTGGCGCCACGGTCTGGCCTGAGGCGTTGGGATCCGCCAACTCCAGCTTTTTGACGAACTGGAAGTCGGCGTCCATCAACTCGACTCTGACCCGACCGTTTTTTGTCACCAGCCTGTCCCTGGATTGGGGTGTCAACCGAGCCAGGTTCAGGTCCCCCAACCGGTGGAGCCGAAAACGGCCGGCCAGCTCAAAGGACTCCCAATCCCAGGAAGCGGAAAGAGTGTACTCCCC
>JAPPFQ010000279.1 GCA_028875135.1 Acidobacteriota bacterium | reverse complement strand
CAGAAATGGGAGTCTACGAGTTCCCTCGTGAGTCTAAGTCCGACAGACTGCTTGGGCTTTGGCGGTTCCCGCAAGTTCTTCAGGTAGCGCGTCGCACAGGTGGAGGGCGACCAGGGGATAGAGGGTTCCGCTGAAGGCGATGAAGTGGTAGTTGTCGGTGTTGAGAGAACGGGTCCACCAACGACCCGACTCACGCTGATTCGACAGCAGCCATCGGACACCCTTTTGGACCCTGGAATCCTGGGCGCTGACTCCGACCTCGCGCAGCGCAATGAGAGCCAGCCCCGTCTGGTGGCCGTCGCTGGGGGGGTCGGCGAACTCCTTCTCGGCCCTGAGCTTCTCGGCCCGGTTCCCTTCGCCCCACTGCTCGGGCTCGGCGAAGGCCCGCAGCGCCCAGCCGCCATCGGCCCGCTGCTTGCTCCAGATCATTTCGATGATCCGCTCCTTCTCACCCTCCTCCAGCAGGCCGTCCAACTTGGCCGAGGCCCACAGGAGCACCACCCGCCCGTAGTCGTGTGGGGGCTCGACCCGGCGCAGATAGTCCTGCAACCGCTTCACCCCGGCCTTCAGTCCCTCGTCGGTCAGGCCGGCCAGCCATCCCGGAGCCGTCCCCACCGCCAGGGCCGCCACCGTGGCTTCCTGAAAGGCGCTCGACTCCAGCGGCGGCCAGCACAGAGCGGCCTTCCACTCGCCGGTGGGAAGCTGGCGCTCGAACAACTGTTTCAGGGCCTGCCTGGTATCGTCGGACAAGGTTCCCGACACGTGGGCGTCCCATTCGGCCAGGCCGCGGGCAAGGTAGATCATTTGCGAGTCGCCCAGCTTGCGCTCCTGGCCCAGTCGGGCGGTTCCTTCCCGGAGCACCTTCCCGAAGAAGTCGCGCAGCTCCCCGGAGGGTTGGCCCAAGGGCTTGGTCAGCGAGGGACGCAGGGCCATGTAGCTTCCGTTGGTGTGGCAGGTCACGCACTTGTGTCCTCGGCTCCAGGCGGTGGCCCCCTGGTCGAGAAAGTCCAGGGCCCGCTGCACCGAGACCTCCGGAAGCTTGGGCTCGTCGGCATCCAGTCTGGGAATCTGGATGGAGCCAAACTCATACTGATACTTGAACTTCTCCTCGGCCCCGGCAACCCCGGCCACTCCCAACGACAGGAGAACTCCCAAGCCACCGGCCAGCCATGCTCTCTTCGCTGTTCGACCCATCATCCGCCACCTCGCTTCCCATGAATTTCGTCAGGCGCCAGGCCGCTCAGGACGACCCAGCCCCCCTCATCATCGCAAATTCCGGCGCAACTCGTCCATGCTTCTCACACGAGCCCAGGACAAAGTGTCGATGGACTCCTCGGCAGCCAGGCCCAGGCAGTGCAGCCTGGCCATGTCTTTCGCCGGCACCCCCGAGGAAGCCTTCCCCTCCAACTGGTCCAGGAAGTCCGACAGGCACTCCCGCAAACCGGGCCATCCGGCGAAGGGCCGCAGGGCCGAGACCACTCGATCCACCCGCCACTCCGGGTCGGACCGGTTTCGAAGTCGCAGCTCTCCGGTGAAGAGATCCGCAAAGAGGTCTCCGTCCCGGCCCTGGATCTCGACCCAGGTTTCCGGGCCCTGAACGCTGGAGATGTTGGCTTGAAAGGTCCCCCAAACTCCGCCGTAGTCGAGCTGGGTCAGCGCGTAGGCCTGCATGCGGCCTTCGGTTCCCCGTCCGTCCTGCACCAGCACGCTTTGGGGATGAGAATCCAGGATCGCGTCCAGCACGTCCACGTACCAGGGAGCCAGCACAAGGGGCAGGCTCAGACCGGCGCCCGGGCGGGCATTCCAGTTGCCGTTCATCCGGATCCTGGCGGTCTGCGGCTCTCCGATGGCACCCTCGGCCAGTCTCTGTGCAGCCGCGGCCACCACCGGAAGGTATCTCAGCTCCAGGTCGGCCTGCTGGATCTGGGTGGCTGCCAGCAGTGCCTCCAGTACCGGAGCGATCCGGTCCCGGCGGTGCGACACCGGGGGCTCATAAAAAAAGGGAGTCCCAGAACCGATCGCAGCCAGCAGGCTCGGCTCGTGCACGGCTTCGGGAAGAGCCATCAGCACGCCATCCAGACCTCCGGCGGCCAGCATGGCCTCGAAGTGAGGAAAGATACGGACCCGGCTGCCCAGTTCCTCCCGAATACGCTGCCGGGTGGCCTGGCTGGGAGCCGAGGCGGCCACCACGTTGCCCCTGCCGTCAGCCCGCAGGGCCGGCATGTAGGCCTCCCGAGCCCAGTTGCCGTAACCGGCGAGGCCGATGCGCAGCGGGTTGGTGGTTGGGTTTGGTGTCGTCAATGCGGTCGCCCGTGGAAACGATTAGGGTTTGGTGCGGTATTGCTTTTCAGAAGGGTGCCTCCTATTCGCCGCATTCGCGGCTAGGTTGGCGCAAAGCCGGAACGACCCCGGGCTCCCGCCCGGGGCTACCCTAAGCCGCAGCTACGCTGCTCTATAAGGATGGCTTGTAGGTGGCGTTTCCTCGGGTTACCCACGTCAACCGCAGCTTCGCAGCTCTCTCTAAAATTCCGACGCTGGGGGTACGGAACGATTTTTTGATTAATGGGCTCCTCTTCGTGGCCCTTTGTGGATAACTCTTTTTCGTGTCCCTTTGCGGATCGCGAGCCGGCATTGGCGGAGTTACCCCGGTCGGGCGTCAAATCCCAGCAGGGATTCCACCTTGCGGGCGGCGGCCAGCAGCGCCGTGTCCGCCATGGGACGGGCCGACAACTGCAGGCCCAACGGCAACCCCTCGGGGGAGAGCGCCGCCGGCAGGTTTACCGTGGGACACCCCGTGTAGGTCCACAGCAGACTGAAGCGGGGATCGCCGGTGATGGCCAGGCCCCGGTGGGCGGCTCCCTCCGCCGACGGAGACAAGACCAGGTCAACTTCCTCCAACAATCCCGACAGGGAAACCGTCAGCCCGCGCCGGTGCTGCTGAATCCGATCCAGGGCTTCGGAAGTGACCTGTCTCCCCTCCAGCAGCAGCCTACGCAGCTTGGGCGGATAGCGGTCCCCGTGGCGGGCCATCAGCTCCGCCTGGCCTCGGGCCCCTTCGGAGGCAATCAGGTCGAAGTGGTTCCGGTAGGCGGCGGCGCACTCCTCGGGCAGGCTCACCGTCCTGACCTCGCATCCCCCGGCGGCCAAACGGTCTCCGGCCTGTGACAGCGTCCTCAGCATGATGTCCCCGGCGGGCTCGGTGTGCAGGTCAGGCGCCAATCCGATCCTCAGGCGTTCCGGTTCCCCCGCCGCGGGCTCTCCCAACAGCGCCGCGGCCGCTTGTTGCATGTCGGCAACGCCGCGGGTGAAAAAACCTACCGTATCCACGCTGGGGGAAAAGGGGAAGACGCCGGTGACCGGCAGCCGCCCGTAGGTGGGCTTGAACCCCGTGACCCCGCAGTAGCTGGCCGGACGATTGACCGAAGCCACCGTCTGGGAACCCAGTCCCAACCGGACCATCCCGCAGGCCACGGCCGCGGCCGAGCCGCTACTGGAG
>JAPPFQ010000270.1 GCA_028875135.1 Acidobacteriota bacterium | reverse complement strand
TGGTACGACCGTGGCCACCAATGCCGTGCTGGAGCGCCGGGGGGCAAGAACGGCGCTGGTCACCACCAAGGGGTTCCGGGACGTTCTGGAGTTGAGGCGGATTCGGGTGCCGGTGCTCTACGACTGGTTCTTCCAAAAACCAAGGGAACTGGTGGAGCGCCATCTGCGTTTCGAGGTGGACGAGCGCATCCTGGCCGACGGTGACGTTCAAGTAGCCCTGCGGGAGTCGGAACTGTGGGAACTCAAGAAAAAGCTGGAACAAGAGGCCGTGCAATCGGTGGCCGTTTGCTTTCTCCATGCCTACGCCTACCCTGAACATGAGATGAGGGTGGGTCGGTTCCTGAGGAAGCACCTTCCCCATCTGGCGGTTTCGCTGTCTTCCGAGATACTGCCCGAGCGCAACGAATACGAGCGTACCGCCACGGCTGTGGTCAATGCCTACGTTCGCCCGGTGATGCGAGGCTATCTGGGTGCGCTGCGCAGAGATCTCCGCCGGATGGAGATCGAGGCGCCCCTGCTCATCATGCAATCGGCCGGGGGCCTGACGCCCGAAGAAGACGCCGCCTTGCGTCCTGTCTTCGTTCTGGAGTCAGGTCCCGCGGCAGGGGTCCTGGCAGCCGCAACCACCGCGGCCAAGGCAGGCCTGCCCAACCTGATCACCTTCGACATGGGAGGAACCACGGCCAAGGCCTCCATGATCGAGGAGGGCCGGCCCGGCTACCATTCCGAATATGAAGTCGGGGCCTCCCTGTCTACCGGCAGTCGGCTCATGGGTGGCAGCGGAGAGCTCATTCGCGCACCCAGCCTCGATATCGCCGAGGTGGGGGCCGGAGGTGGGAGTATCGCCTACCTGGACCGGGCCGGCGGGCTCCATGTCGGTCCCCAAAGCGCCGGAGCTGTACCGGGACCTGCCTGCTACCGTCGGGGCGGCAAGGAACCGACAGTTACCGATGCCAACGTGGTCCTGGGTTATATCCGGCCCGGGCCGCTGGCCAACGGGGAGGTCCATGTCGACCCGGAGGCTGCGCGGCGAGCCATTCAGGACCGGATTGCCGGCCCCTTGGGAATAGGGCTGCTGGAGGCTGCCGAGGGGATTCACCGCATAGCCAACACCCGCATCATGAAAGCCCTGCGTGAGGTCTCGACCGAACGGGGAAGGGACCCCCGCGAGTTTGTGCTGATGGCCTTCGGAGGTGCGGGGCCGATCCACGCCGCGGGCCTGGCTGAGGAACTTTCGGTTCAAGGGGTCATGGTTCCGGCGCTGCCGGGCTTGTTCAGCGCGCTCGGCCTGCTCTACTCCGACGTCGAGCGCCACGGAGTTCGGAGCTGCCTGCTGGCCATTGAAACCCTCCGTCCCCGGGAAATCGAGCAACTGCGAGAGACACTGAAACAGGACATGCTGGCCTGGTTCCGGCAAGGGCACTATTCGGCGGAACGAGTTCAGCTTGACTGGAGTGTCGATATGCGGTTTCGGGGACAGACCTCGGAAATCAAGGTCCCGCTACCGGGCAGGACGCTCACGCCCCGGGATGTGGACAGCCTTCGCCAAACCTTTGAGGACGAGCACGAGCGGCTCTACGGACATCGGTCCTCCGCCGGGCACACGGTCGAAGTACTGGCGGTACGCCTGGTGGGGAAAGCAGTGCGGGACCGGACAGAGGGGGTTCTTAAACCACCTGAGCTGCAGGGTGAGACGGCCCCGAGCCGTACCGCCTATTTCGGCTCTCGATGGGGGGCCATCGACGCCCCCGTGGTCACCCGAACCTCTCTCAGGGAGGTCAACCAAGGTCCGCTGTTGATCGACGAGTATGACTCGACCGTGGTGGTGCCGCCCGATGCTCGCGTTCGGCTCGACGACCTTCAGAATGTCGTCATGGAAGGAGCCGGCTCCCCCCAATGAGCACAGGCGACACGGCGGGCAACACCGATCCGATCACCCTGGCAATCATGCAACACGCGCTGGCGTCGGCGGCGGACCAGATGGCGCTCAGCCTCTACCGCACGGCCTATTCCACCATTGTTCGGGACTGCCTGGACTTTTCCACCTCCCTTTGCGACGCCGAGGGAGAGATGATCGCCCAGGGCGTCACCCTCCCTCATCACATCGCCTCGGTCCCGTTCGCCATGCGCACCCTCCTGGACAAATACGGCCAGGATATCGATCCCGGGGATGTGTTCATCCTCAACGACCCCTTCGACGGAGGCATGCACTTACCCGACATCTTCGTGGTCCGCCCCGTATTCCGGAAGGACCGACGGGTCGGGTTTGCCGTCAGCACGGCTCATCACGCGGACCTGGGAGGGCGCCTGCCGGGAAGCGCGGCCTGCGACAACACCGAGATCTTCCAGGAGGGACTGCGAATCCCCTGGCTCAAACTGTACCGGCGGGGCGTGCCGGACGAAGCCATCTTTGCGTTGCTCGCCGCCAACGTCCGGATACCTGAAATGACACTGGGAGACCTGAAAGCCCAACTGGCCGCTACCTACATTGGAGCGAACTCCGTCCTGAAGCTCATCGAGCGATACGGTCTGGAGACATTCCAGGGGTGCTGTCGAGACCTTCTGGCCTACACCGAGCGCCTGGTTCGTTCGGAGATCGCCTCCTGGCCGGACGGATCCTCCAGTTTCACCGACTTTATGGACAGCGACGGAGTGGGCGGTCCTCCAGTACGGTTGCAGGTGACCCTCACCGTCGCCGGCGACACCTTGACCGCCGATTTTTCCGGGACGGATCCCCAAGTGCCCGGAGGCATCAACTGTACGCTCTCGTTTACCACCTCGGTGGTCGCCGTCTGCCTGCGATCGGTCATTCAAGCGGAGATTCCCAACACCGCCGGCATGTTCAAGCCAATCGAGGTCATTGCCCCGGAAGGCACCGTGGCCAACGCCAGCATGCCTGCCGCATCCTCGATGCGAGGGGTCACGGGGTTCCGCCTTTCGGACACGGTGCGGGGCGCCCTGGCCGGGTTGTTGCCCGATCGCGTGTTCGCGGCCGGAGAAGGGGGGAATTCTCTGCTGATTTTCGGGGGCAAGCGACCGGAAGGGAAGCCCTACGTGTTTTACGAGCTGGTCACGGGGACCTGGGGTGGAAGGCCCGACAGGGATGGGAACGACGGATTGTGCAATCCCTCCAACGTCGCCGGCAACATACCGGTCGAGCAGGCCGAAAGCGAGTACCCGCTGTGCATCGAGCGTTACGGGCTGGTCCGGGACAGTGGGGGAGCGGGGCGGTTTCGAGGTGGCCTGGCCATCGAGCGCAAGTGGCGTCTCCTGGCCGGCGATTCCACTCTGTCCATCCGCTCCGATCGGCGGGAGCATCGGCCTTACGGACTGAACGGGGGGCGGCCGGGAGCACCCTCGCTGAGTGAACGGGGCGGGCCCGACGGGGTCGAAATCCTGCCCACCATGATTTCGACCTCGATCAAGGCCGGAGACTCGTTCTATAATCGATTGGCGGGCGGGGGAGGATGGGGAGATCCCCTCACCAGAGATCCGGATG
>JAPPFQ010000357.1 GCA_028875135.1 Acidobacteriota bacterium | reverse complement strand
AGATGAAGGAGGGGTTGCTCGCGATTGCCCGCGAGATTCCGAGCCGCTCCATGAGTGCAAAGGATGTGCGATCGACAAGGGAGAAGTCCTGGTCAGAAAAGTGTTCGCCGATAGCCCAGGCACCCTCCAGGTCAGCCCAGGTCGTCTGCTCAATGGTTGCCACTCCGTTTCGCAAACCAGCCCAAAAGGACTCTGCAGCGTTCGCGGAGATGAAATGGTGAAGGAGACGCCAAGTCTCAACCAAAACGTGGTCGCTGGTCACGAGCGGTTCATCAATGGCCAGAAGTTGTTTCGCGCGACGGTTCCACCGGTCACCGCGATCAGCGGCGGCATACCAGACCGAACTGTCAACGAAGGCACTCAAAACGCACCTCACGCACGGCGCTTGGCAGCTTGGGTGGCTTCGCCGATCATGCGATCTTTTTCAGAGGCGATGTCGGTTCCCTTTGACCTGCCGAGATCGAAGACGACGGCACGGTCAACCTGCCTGGGTGACTCGGCCAGGTCTCGGTCAACCAGCCGACGTATGTATTCGGCCAATGAAACACCCAGTCCGGCGGCGCGTGCGCGAACGCGGTTGTGCAACTCCGAATTCAGAACTATCTGGGTGCGAACCATCATAATGGCGCCATCATAAAGTCACAATCCTAATGCGTCAAGTCAGCCTGCGCTACACCTGTGACTTGGCCGTTACTCGGGACACCGAACCGCCGGAGGCAGCGCCGCTCAGGTTTCGATTTCAGCCAGGCCCCTTCTTATTCAGTTCCTGTTGCCTCGTCCTCCCGCCCCGCCTGGCGGGCCTTGTCCTCGTCGACCAGGATCAGTAAAACCAGTCCCACCAGGAAAAAGGCCACCAGCGAAAGGATGGCCGGCCTGGCGCTGCCGGCCATCAGGGTGATGGCTGCGAAGACCCAGGGGCCCCAGATGGAGGAAAACTTGCTGAAGAGGGTGTAGAAGCCGTAGAACTCGGCGCTGGCCCGGGGTGGGATCATGGAGCCGTAGAGGGACCGGCTCAGGGCCTGGGACCCGCCCAAAACCAGCCCCACCACCGCTCCCAGGGCGAAGAACTCGCGGGCATTCTGAATGAAATAGGCCGCCACGGCCACCGCCGACCAGATCACCAGGGTCAGCATGACCGCCTGCCGGGTTCCCAGCCAAAGGGCCACCCGGCTGAAGAGCAGCGCGCCGCCGGCGGCCACGATCTGGATGGTCAGCAGAGTCACCATGAGGGTGGTGTTGCTCAGCCCCAGCTCGTCCTTGCCGTAGATGGTGGCCATGTTGATGGCGGTCTGAATCCCGTCGTTGTAGAACATGTAGGCCAACAGGAACGTCGCCAAGTGACGATAGCGACGGACTTGGCGCGCGGTCTGCAGGGTGCGGGACAGGCCGGCGGCCAGGGTGCGGAACCATTGCGGGCGGGTGGACTGCTTGAGGTCCGGGACTCGCCGAACGGGTGCCTCGGAGAGATGCCGCACGGTCACCAGGGTGAAACCCGCCCACCAGAGCCCGGCCATCACCATCCCCAGGCGTGCCGCCAGGCCTTGAGCCAGACCGAGCCCACGATGGCCGGCCACCAGTCCCAGGGCGAGGGCGAACTGGAGGCCGCCTCCAACGTACCCGTAGGCGTATCCCTTGCCCGAAAGCCGGTCCATGGCGTTTCGGCCGGGGGCAATCTGAGGCAGGAAGGCGTCATAGAACACGTTGCCGCCGACGTAGGCAACCTGGGCGATCAGAAAGAAGAAGAGGGTCTTGAAGACGTCGCCCGAATGACAAAAGTAGAGCAGCACCGTGAACAGGGAACCCGTGTAGGCGCAGGCCAGCAGGAAACGCTTCTTGGAAGCCGTCATATCGGCGACGGCGCCGAGGGTGGGAGACAGCAAAAAGGCCAGGAAGGCGGCCAGGCCGGCGGTGAACCCCCACAGGGTGGTGGCCCTGTAGAGGGTTTCTCCGAGCCGGACCCCCTCGACTCCCACCACCGCCTCGGCAAAATAGGCCGGCAGCAACCCCACGACCACGGTGGTGGTGTAGGCCGAGTTGGCCCAGTCGTACATGCACCAGCCGAAGTTGCTCCTGCGGTTTCCGGTTTCGGACATGAGAGGTGTCCCGGCCGTGAAGCGAACCGGCGGTCAGCGGGGAGGGCCCGATACCTGCCGGTTAGCTTCGCGTCCGCGTTTCAAGCCTGCTAGAATACATTCGGAGTCTATCATGCCGAGAAATCCTCCCAGAGGGATGCCGTCGCCGAACCCGGCGAGGCCAGGTCGGCTCCTCGGCCGTAGAAGAACCGACCGGACCAGCGTGCGGCCCCGGTCTTGCATCCTCACGAGTTACCCATGAGCAACGGCAATCGACAGCAGGCGATGGCGCGCGGCGCCATGGTGATCGCTGCCATCGTGATCATCATCGCCGGAATACGGGAAGCCTCAGCCATCCTGATCCCCTTCCTGCTGGCTGTCTTCATCGCGGTTATCGGCGGTCCTTCCGCCTTCTGGCTGAAGAGAAAAGGCGTCCCTTCATCGCTGGCCGTGCTGGCGGTGGTGCTGGTGTTCCTGGGAATCGGCGTCGGCATGGGAGCGGTGTTGAGCACCTCTCTCAACGGCTTTTACCAGCAAATGGATTCCTACAAAGCGAGCTTGAATCTGCAGATGGAGGCCCTGTTCACCTGGCTGAAGGGCATGGGCATCCACCTGGACTGGGGACTGCTACAGGAAGTGGTCAATCCCGGGGAGGCCATGCAGCTTGTGGCCACCTTGCTGGCCGGATTCGGGGGTGTGCTGACCAACACCTTTCTCATCACCCTCACAGTGGTCTTCATCCTGTTGGAGGCTTCGGGATTCCCCGCCAAGCTGCGGGCCGCCATAAGAGACCCCAAGGCCTCCTTCCCCGCCTTCGAGCAGTTCACCCAGGCGGTGAAGAGCTACCTGGTCATCAAGACGATGGTGAGCCTGGCCACCGGGGTCGCGGCCGCTTTGTGGGTGTTCCTGCTGGGTTTGGACTTCCCCCTGCTGTGGGGATTGCTGGCCTTTCTGTTCAACTATGTGCCCACCATCGGCTCGATTGTGGCTGCCGTTCCGGCGATGCTGCTGGCGCTTGTCCAACTGGGCCCCTTTCCCGCCCTGCTGGTGGCCGTGGGTTATCTGTGCATCAACTTCATCATCGGCAGTTTGATCGAGCCGCGCTTCATGGGCCACGGCCTGGGCTTGTCGACCCTGGTGGTGTTTCTGTCGCTGGTCTTCTGGGGATGGGTCCTGGGACCGGTCGGAATGCTGCTGTCGGTGCCGCTCACCATGACGGCCAAGATCGGATTGGAAAGCCGCGAGGAAACTCGCTGGCTGGCCATCCTGCTGGGTTCGGAGAAATCCGCTGCAGCCACTGTGGAACCCGCTGACGGGGAGACCGAAACACGAGAGGACGAACCCGATTCCGCTCCCGCCGCCACGTAAACTCCTTCTTTTCCTCACTGAAACCGGCCGTCGCAGCCTAGGCTTTGGGCCGGCGGCCCGGCT
>JAPPFQ010000368.1 GCA_028875135.1 Acidobacteriota bacterium | reverse complement strand
GCCTGGCGAAAGGCCTCCACGGCTTCCTCCTGAAGGCCCTGTCGCGCCTGGGCCAATCCGAGGTTCAGGTGGGCCTCGACACGGTCAGGATCCACCCGAAGTGCCTGGAGAAAATGGCGAGCGGCCTCGGCTGCCCGCCGCTTCTCCAGGGATACCCGCCCCAGACCGAGGTGGGCCTCCGCCAGCAGCGGATCGGACTGCAAAGCCCGCCGGAACGATTCCACGGCCGGGCGGCCCTGCTGCCGGTTGACCAGCCCCAGCCCCAGATGGGCCTTGGCATAGCTTGGGTCGAGCGCCAGCGTTCTCCGGTATTGCTCGATTGCGGCCGCGTATTGCCCCTGTCGCCGCATCGCCTCGGCCAGGTTGAAATGGGCGATGGGACTCTCGGGATCGATGCCCAGCGCTCGTTCCAGACTGGCCCGGGCCGCATCGTGGGCCCCGGTCTCGGCCTGGGCCATGGCCAACTTCACGTAGGGCTCGGCAAAGGGAGCGCTCTTCCGCTTCAGGGTTGCCGTGAGCCGGTCCAGGCCTTGCCTCAGGTTTCCCGGAGTCTGCACCTCGGCCATCCCCAGATAGAGATCTCTTTCCCACCCGGACAGCGACAGGGGAAAGTACAACAGGGGCTGCTCCTTCTTTGGGGAATGGTCTTCCTGCAGAGGCGCCAGCAGGTTCGGTCCGGGAGGGCCCTTCTGAATCAGGTGATCGGTCATGACCGCGTGCACCACGTCCTGAGCCCTCCGTTTGGGCATGTGGCAAGCGGTGCAATCGCCGGGAGGCGTCTCCCCGTGGACGGCGGTCGAGGGCTGGTTGTGGCAAGTGAGGCAGCGTTCCCGGTAATGACTCAAGGCCTCTTCCCCCCGCAATTTGCGGTGGGGGTCATGGCAGGTGGTGCAGGTCATAGCCCCCCGGCTCAGGCGGAAGCAGGCCGACTGCCGCATCCGGTAGCCGGCGCTGTCGATCTCGAAACGATCGGGCGGGTTCTTGGCGTCGGGTTCACCGAGATCGAAGTGGACGATGTAGTCGGCCAATGCGTCCCCCGGTCTAAAGGAATAGACCGGGCGGCCCGACCGCCTGAACCGCGGCGCCGCCGCCGCCGCTTCCAGATGGCACTGCAGGCAGACATCCAGTTGCCGTTCGGCGCTCAGCCTGGCCGGATTAACGATGGATTGCCGGATCTGTTCGGCAGCAGCCTCTCCCGTCGACGCCAGCTTCACGTGATCGGCGCCCGGGCCGTGGCAACGGTGGCAACCGATGCCGGAGGGCAGTTCCGTCCTGAAAACGTTTCTTTGACCGTAGCGATCCGAGGGCTCCGGGAACAGCGGATAGCCGTTGTGACAGAACAGGCAGGAGTGAGTGACCTGGCGGCCGAAGTCTTCGTGGTCCGGGTGGTCGTAGCCGGGGCTCATCCCCCAGCGTTGTATCTGCGGATACCAGGTCACCGGCAACTGCCGCAGCACCCCTCCTTCATCCAGGCTCAGATAGCTGCGGGCATGCTCGCCCGAACCGATGATCCAGTCCACCTCCCGTTCCAGGACGTTTTTCTCTTTTCCGCCGGAGTCAAGCCGGTAGCGCCTCTGGTAGAAGCGCCCATCCCGCTGCACCATCCGGTATTGCCGATTGGAGGGCGCATGGTGGAAGTGGTTCTCCCGAGTATAGTCCTCGATCACGTTGTCCGGAGTAGGACGGTAGAAGGAGCGGGCCATGGCCACGTCCTCATAGCTCTCATAGATCTCGGCATGGCAAGATTGGCAAACCTGGGAGGAGAGAGGGGAGTCGGCGGGGTTTTGGCCGGATCGGGTGTGGCCGGCCGAGGGCCAGAGCCAGGCCAGGCAAAAAAGGCCCAGAGCCGCCCAGCCCACTCGGCGAGTGATTTCCGGAACCGTCATTTCCAGGAAGGACACTAGAGACCACCCCGGGCGGACGCGGTCAGCCTCGGCAGAGGCGGGTAGAAAGGGCTGCCCGGCGAATCTACTTGTCCTTCTTGGCGTCGAAGGTGGTCTTCACCTGGGCCGCCAGCGCCTGGATCATGCTGTTGGCTTCGGCGGCATAGGGACCCGAAGGTTCCAACTCCACGTATTTCTTGAAGGCCTCCAGGGTTCCCGGAGGCGGAATGGACCTTCCCTGCTCATCCACCGTGGCCATCCCCAGCAGGCAGACCCCCAGTTGGTACTGGGAATTGGCGTGGTCGGGATTGGCCTCGATGGCCTTCTTGAAGGCGGTGATGGCCCCCTCGTTTCGCCCGCTGTTCACCAGGGTGGCTCCCAGGTTGAAATAAGCCAGGGCCGCGTCTCCGGGGTTCAATTCCAGGGCCGTTTTGATGGCCGCCAGAGCCTGGTCGGTCTGGTCCATCAGACCGTACAACAGGCCCAGGTTCATCTGATACTTGGCTCCCACCTTGGAGTCGGGGTTCTGAGCCAGAACGGTTAGAGCCTTCCGGTAGCTATTGATGGCATCGTCGTATTTCCGCAAGGCCCGATTCGCCTCCCCCATCTCGGCGAAAATGATGTGTTGGCGGGGGTCCATCTCGGCCGCCAGGACATAGGCCTGCAGGGCCTGACGGTAGCGCCTGGCGTGGAAGTGTTCCCGGCCCTTCTTGAACTCTTCGTTCATGTGGCCGAACTTTCGCTCTTCCTCCTTGGCGCGATCGGCGGCGACTTCGGCGGCCGAGCGTTTGGCCAGGGCCTCCTGACGCTTCTTTTTCAACTTGGCGATCGCCTGGAGATCGAAGTCCACCTTGACCGGCTCGGCGTCATAGGCAAAGGTGTCGCCGGGCCGCGCGGTTCGGTAGATCCTCACGCTGGGAACGGCGTGCATTTCCGTGCCATTCACGTGCACGCTCACCCGGTAGTAACCCAGAGGGATGGCGCCGTGAAAGTAGCGCCCCTTCTTGTTGGTCTTGACCGTAAACTTGCGCACGATCCGGGTGTCGTCGATGTGAATAACGGCGTCCTTCAGGGGCTTGCCGTCGACCCCCTTGACCTGACCCATCACCTGCGCCCTCTGAGCCTCGCAAACCTCTGGGACGAAAAGGCCGAAGAGCACCACCGCCAAAAGCGGCAACCCTGAAGACTTGACCAGTCGTGACATGCGACCTCCTGTTCCCGGCATGCCCGCGGCACCCGGGGATCCTGATGGCGCAACGGGAGAAAGGGTAAGTCCCTCCGACCGCTGCCATTTCCGCTGATATTCTCGTCTTGCAATCATAGCACCATGCACGGGTTTAGGGAATATTGGATCGCAGAGCAACAATACCTACTCGGCGACCGTCAAAGCGCTTCGGGCAATCACCGACTGGCCCCCGGCCGCCGGCGCCCGGGTCATCACCGTCAGCCGGTATTTTCCAGGCTGCACACTCTTGAATGACAGGTTGAAAACCACAGTGACTCTTCCCTCTCCCCAGGACTGGGTCATGCCCTCCCCCAGTGCGATCAAGGGAAACCGGCTCACCCGACCGCTCTCATCGGTGAGCTGGACCCTGGCCGTCATTTCCCGGCTCTCCAGGGGATGCTGCAGGTTGTGG
>JAPPFQ010000132.1 GCA_028875135.1 Acidobacteriota bacterium | reverse complement strand
AGGGGAAGCCGTACCAGAGATTGCCGGGCGAAAGGATCGACCAGACGGGGAAGCGGCCCCGCCGGAAAGGCGCCGGATCGGTGGGGACGAAGAAAGCCATCTGCTGCCGGGTGAGGCGTATCCGGGTTCTCATGGCCGGCAGCAACTCCGCCAGCCAGGGGCCTGCCGCCACCACCACCCGGTCGCAGTCCTGCCGTCCGGAATCCCAGCAGATCCCGGCGCCGCCGGCGGTCTCCTCCACGGCCTCCACCGGAGTGTCTTCGCGAAGGCCGACTCCCGAGTCCCGGGCCAGCCCGGCCAGGTCCTCCAGCGCCTGGCCGCTGCGCAGGTATCCGGCCCAGGGGTCGTAGAAGAGGCGGTCCTGTCCGGTCAGAACCAACTGGGGGAAACGATCTTCGGCCTCCTTGGCCGTCAACTCCCGGATATCGGTTGCCATGCGGCTCAGTGTCTCCCAGCCGGTCAGGGACGGGTGCTCCGGTCCGAAGCCGCTCAGCGCAATCACCTGGCCGGTCTGGAAGTAGATGGAGCGGCTGGTGCGTTGGTGCCACTCCTGCCACTGGACGGCCGCCCGGGTCGCCAGCTCCACGTAGGTCTGGTGCGGGTAGTTGGTGCGGCGAATGCACTTGGAAACGTCAGTGCTGGAGGCCTCGGGGTTGGGGATCCGGCCGCGTTCGAACAGGGTCACCCGGTGGCCGCGACGGCGCAGCTCCAGCGCGGCCGCCATGCCGAAGATGCCTGCTCCGACGATGCCAATGTTCATGGAAGCATTCATGAGTGTGGGGGATGATTCCGGCTGCAACCGATGGTCAGAGACTATTCAACCTGCGGCGCGGTGAATGGCAGTTTATCTTCACTACCTTGGTCTGCGCCATTTAAAAGGCTCGTGGATACAGACTGTGCTAGGCTTTGATGGCCTTGATTCCTTCCGTTTCCATTGCCCGTTCCCCCTTGGGTGCCCACATGTTTTCTCGAACGCTACTCCCCTTTTTCCTGGCTGCCGCCATTCTTTTGCCCGGCAGCCTGACCGCCCAGGAAAACCCGCTCACCAGCAGGGCCGACCCTTCCCTGGACTATGCGATCCGCGTGGTCGAGGCCGAGCCCTACCTGAGGCCCGGAACCAACATGTCGGGCGAGGGGGATTTCAGGCCGGTGCACCGGGAGCTGGGCACCCTTCCGGCGCAACGCCTGCGTCTGCCAGTGCCGGGCTCCACCTGGCGGCTGGACGGCCGGGTGGTCCGGACCGAGCAGGGAACGCTTTACGCCGGCTTCGGCACCTATCTCTACCGGTCGGATGACGACGGCAGGAGCTGGACCGGCAGGCGGCTTGACGGGTTGCCCGAGACGGGGGGCGAACCGGTTGCCGCCCAGGCCTTCGGCGCGGCCGGACCCTACATCCTGGTCTGCCACGCCGCCACCGGATTACCGCCCGTGATGTCCGAGCTGGTGGAAAATCCGGCGGTCACCGCCGGCAAGCACGAGTTGCGTCCCCTGGTGGTCTCCCGTTCCAGGGATGGAGGAGAGCACTGGGAGAGCAGCCATCCGCTCACCCCCCCTCCCGGCTATCGGGCCCTGACCGGCGACGGCAACTCCATCATCGCCCTGGGAGACGGCACCCTGCTGGCAGCCCTGGACGCCTACAATCCCGGGTTGAAGGGGGAGCACTCGGATCGCTTCGCTGAAGTGTTTTTGCGCAGCCGGGACCAGGGGCTCACCTGGGGAGAGCCGACCCTGATTCAGGGCACCGCCGCCGAAACAGGCCTGGTTTCCCTGGGAGGGCTGCGGGTGCTGGCCGCCATTCGAGGCGTTCCCAACTCCCGGCTGGGCGGCAAGACCATCCAGTTGGCCAATTCCAACGACGGCGGACGCACCTGGCGCCACTTCAGGCCCTTGACCCGGACCTTCGGCCAGGCTCACGGCACGCTGGCTCCTCTTCCCGGGGGAGGGATCGTGGCCGTCTACGAAAACCGCTACCCCTACCATAAAGGGGGCGATGTTCGGGCCAGGATCAGTTGGAACCGGGGCAGGTCCTGGGAGCCGGAGGTCTACATCCTGATGAAGGGCCACGGCTACGGCAGCGCGGTGGCCGGCAGTGACGGGACCATTATCACGGTTGCGGGCGATGGCGCCCTGGGAAGGAATGGCCGGCCCGGGAGCGAAGGTCACACGCTGCAGGCCGTGCGCTGGAAGCCGTGGCGCAAGAGCGGCAGGATCGTGCACTGACCCGGTCGTTGGGAAAGTCAACCCCGGCACGCTCTCCAGGCTTGTGGCCCGCCCAGAGGAGATCTCAGGGAGAAACCATGCGGCAATCGAGCGCTTTCGTTGGTCTGGCCGTGGCAGCGGCTCTGCTGTGGCGGGTGGGAGTCGGTCAGGCCCTTCCCCAACAGCCGGTCCGGGCGGAGCTGGTGGGAAAAATCCAGAAGGTGCTGGCGGAGCTTCCTTACTACGGCATGTTCGACCACCTGGTCTTTGAACTGGAAGATGACCGCGTCACTCTGGGCGGTTACGCCTTTCGCCCCCTCTTGAAGGATTGGGCGGAGCGGGAAGTGTCCAGGGTCGCCGGTGTGGACAAGGTGGACAATCAGATCGAAGTGCTGCCCGACTCAGCCAACGACGACCGCATACGCATGGCCGCCTTCCGGGCCATCTACAAGGATCAGGGCCTGGCCGGCTACGGGTTTGGCGGCGAGACCTGGAGAGCCTTTACTCGCAACGAGCACGAGATCCTCTACTTCGAGCGGGAGCCTCTGGGGATCTATCCCATACACATCATCGTCAAACACGGCAACGTCATCCTGGTGGGTCTGGTCGCCAGCCAGGAAGACAAGACCCTCGCCGGCGTCAAGGCCAACGGGGTCAGCGGGGTCTTCTCGGTGACCAACAACCTGCGGGTCGACACCAGGATGCAGTCGCCGTAGAACACGGGATCGAAAAACCCCGGCTTGGGGGCGACGCCTCCTCTGCGGACCGCCCGCCGAGCCTCCTGTCGCATGTCCCAACCGATTGGGGAAAGGAGAACTCCATGATCAGAAGAGACTTCGTGAAGCGCACCCTGGGCGCCGGCCTGGTGTCCAGCCTGGCGGCTTCCGCTGCCACGGCCGGCCCAGCCGTCGCTGCGGCCAGGCGCACCAGCTCAGGGAGAAGAAAACCCCGCATCCTCTACTTCAACGACAGCCGGCACGACCTGGTCTACCACTACGAGCCGCCCATGTCCAAGCGCCAGTTCCAGGCGCCGGTGGACGAGTTGGTGGGTACTTCGGTGGAGGCGGTCTGCCTGGGGCTGGGTGACGGGCGCACCGTCTTTCACGACACCAAGGTGAGTGAAGTGTGGGGAGATCCGGTGGACAAGTGGACCCACGCCGTTTTCCACCGCGCCGGGCAGAACGTGCGTGCGGCCCTGGACCAGGGCGTCGATCCGCTGGGGGTCTGCTGCGAACGAGCCCATGCCAAGGGGATGCTGCTCTACCCCACCCTGCTGCTTAATCAGGGGCAACGCGGCGACTCCATCGAAGGGGACGTACGCACCT
>JAPPFQ010000108.1 GCA_028875135.1 Acidobacteriota bacterium | reverse complement strand
CAACATAAGTCAAGAGGCGCAATAAGTCAACTTAATTATTGAACGCAACACTAGTACACGTGATGTCAAGAAATATTTTGGAAAGGCCTGCTCATTTTCGGACCGAGGACGACGGGATTCCGCGGGATTCCGCTGTCCGCTCCGGATGGTTGAGGACTACACGAGTGCCAGCCGCCGCTTCCCCTGCCTGTGCTCGCGGGGCCCTGATTCAACCCAGCGGCAGATTATTCGGAGTCGTCCGAATGTCGGCTATAATTGACCTATAGAACGTCCTCATCCTCAAGCTCAACGTCGGCCCGGGGAGGGCAAGCCGCCAGGTGCCGGAGAGTCGGGAAACCAATAGAGGTCGGGTCCGTAGCGGCAGCCTCGGCCAACTGGAGGAGTGATGAATTTGAAGCGGCCGGCAAATCGGCAGGCCACCCTGCTCCTCATGTTGGCGATGGGCGCACTATCAGCGCCGTTTCCTCCGGCCGCCCGGGCCGACGACGAAGGAAGTCCAAGCTGCGACGATTGGAACAGGAGGACGTTCTTTACGACCGCCTCGGTCGAGACGGTCACCGCCTGCCTGGAAGCGGGAGCCGATCCCAATGCGAAGACCAAGAGCGGTGAAACTCCGCTGCACTCTGCAGCCATGTATTCGAAAGATCCCGCCATCATTGCGAAGTTGGTCGAAGCAGGGGCTGACCTCGAGGCCCGGGGGCAATTCGGCGACACTCCCCTGCATGACGCGGCCAGTATCAACGACCATCCCGCCATTATCGCCGCCCTGGTCGAGGCAGGAGCCAACCTGCAGGCCAGGGACCGGATGGGCCAAAGCCCGTTGCATTCCGCGGCCAGCCGGTTTCAAACCAATCCCGCCATGGTCGCCGCCCTGCTCGAGGCGGGCGCCGATCCCAACGCCCGGGATGAGGATCTCCGGACGGCCCTGCACACCGCGGGCCGGAGCAGCCGCAGCGGTTCAGCCATCGCTGAAATGATGAGCCCCGAGGTTATCGCCGAAGCCATGAAGGCGGCCCAGGAAGCAGCCAAGCGTGACCCCGAACTCATGCCTGAACTTCCCGATGCCGAAACCCTTGCCGAAATGGCCAGTCCCGAGGCTATGGCCGAAAGCATGAAGGCAATGGAAGAGTCGGATGCAGCCAAACCCCGGGTGATTGTCGAACTGGTCAGCGCGGGCGCCGACCCCAATGCTCGGGATGAAGACGGCCGGACTCCCCTCCACGCCGCAGGCTTGTACGGGGCCATGCCCGAGGTCATCGCCGAGCTGGTCAAGATGGGCGCCGATCCCCATGCCAGGGACCACAATGATGAGACTGCGCTCCACGCGGCGCTCATTTCCCCCTCCGGCAAACCCGACACCATCGCCGCCCTGCTCAAGGCAGGCGCCGATCCCAAAGCTCGGAACGAGTGGGGCAGGACTCCTCTCCACCAGGCGGTCCGAGCCGGCCGACCCTCCCAAAGATTTGCTGAAATGCCCCCTCCGGATGACCCTGACGAGCCCTTCGCTTCCGCGGCCATGGCCAAGATGTTGGAGACTACTTCCGATACCCTTCGCAAGATTATCACCGCTCTTTTGAATGCCGGCGCCGACCCCAATGCAGGGGACGACGACGGCCGAACTCCTTTGCACCTGGCCGCCAGACGCACCACCGATGCCGACATCGTGACCGCGCTCATCGGAGCCAAAACCGATCCCAATACTCCCGACGAAAACGGACAGACTCCCCTGCATCTGGCGGCCCGCTTCACCACCAATCCGGAAATCATTGCGGTGCTGATCCAGGCCGGGGGCGATCTGAAAGTCAGAGACAAGAACGGCAGCACCCCGCGAGACTTGGCCGAGGGGAATCCCGAGCTCAAGGACACCGAGGTCTTCCGCCGGATGATTGCCGTCGTTGCGGGGTCCGCCGCTCCATCGGCCAGTGCAGCCGAGGGCGGCGACGGGGTCTGCGCCCGCTGGAACGGGTACGAGTTCTTTGAAAGAGTCTCGCTGGAAGTCGTGAAGTCCTGCCTGAAGGCCGGCGCGGATCCCATGCACCGGGACCGAAACGGTTGGACTCCCCTGCACCATGTCGCCTGGAAAAGCCGCAATTCCGATACCGTCACCGCCCTGGTCGAGGCCGGAGCCGACCCCAACGCAGTGGGAGGTCATGGTCGGACACCGTTATTTTTCGCGGCCGAGGACAACCCCAGTCCCGCCGTGGTGGACGCATTGGTGCAGGCCGGCGCCAACCCCCAGGCGCGGGACAGGAACGGAGACATTCCCCTGCACGTGGCAGCCATGCGCAACGCGAATCCCGGTATCATCGCCGCGCTCCTCGAGGCCGGGGCCGACGCCAATGCGAAAAACAATCAGGGCCGGACGCCTCTGCACACCGCCGCCTCCTACAACACCAATCCCACCTTCATCGCCGCGTTGAGCAAGGGAGGCGCTGACCCCAACGCCCGGGACGAAAAGGGCGGGACGCCCCTGAATCTGGCGGCCCAAAATAACGTCAATCCCGCCATCATCGACGCCTTGGCGCAGGCGGGCGCCGAACCCAATGCCAGGGACAACAACGGTCACACGCCTCTCTTCTGCGCCGCCGAGTCCAACCTCAATCCCGCCGTTGTTGCCCGCTTGGCCATGGCGGGAGCCGATCCCCGGATTCCGGACAAAGAGGGTCGGACACCCTTGCACGCAGCAATCAAGTCCAACGCCAATTCGGAAATAGTCGCCGCTTTGGTGGAGGCGGGCGCCGACTCCGAAGCTCTAGACAATCAGGGCTCCAATCTCCTGCACATCGCGGCCGGGTACAGTTTGGATCCGGCCGTCATTGCCGGTCTGGCACGATCCGGCGTCGACCCTGAGGCTCAAGATAAGGACAAGGGGACGCCCCTGCATGCAGCGGCCCAGCACAATCCCAATCCCGACGTCTTCGTCGCCCTGGTCAATGCCGGCGCAGACCCTGGAGCCCAGGACGACAAACTTCGCACCCCGCAGCACATTGCGGCTCAACACAACCCCAATCCCGACGTCATTTCCGCCCTGGCCAAGGCAGGATCCGATCCCAATGCCAGGGATGGCGACGGCCAGACTCCCCTCCACACCGCCGCCCGGCACACCGACAATCCCGGGGTCATCTCGGCCTTGATCGAGGCGGGAGCGGATCGAGAGGCGGTGGTTCAGCGCGGTCGGTCGGTCTTGCACACCGCGGCCGCGTTCAATACCAACGCCCATGTCGTCACTGCCCTGATCACCATGGGAGCCGACATTGAAGCCAAAGACCGGGATGGATTGACGCCACTCTACGCCGCAGCCGGGGAAAACCCCAATCCAGCCATCATCGCCGCCCTCGTCAATGCCGGCGCAGACCCCCGCCAGCGGGATCGAAACGGCTGGACGCCTCTGCATCAGGCGGCTCGATACAACCCCAGTCCCGCCATCATCGCCGCTTTGGTCGAAGCGGGAGCCGACACCGAGGCCCGTGATGAGCGTGGCCAGACTCCCCTGCACGCACAGACCTGGTTTGGAGGCAACCCCGCCATC
>JAPPFQ010000152.1 GCA_028875135.1 Acidobacteriota bacterium | reverse complement strand
ACTTGCACCCCTAACGAGACGCAAAACCGCCCAAAACTGTCAAACATGGGCTAGCCACTAATCACTACTACAGCTTCATAGGCGGCCTTCCCCATAGCGTGAGTTCCGGCCTTGCCCTGGGACCGGGGATAAGGGTGCTGGCCAGGTAGCCCAGGCCGAAGCTGATGCCGAAGGCAATGGGGAAATAGTGGATAAAGTGCACCTCGGTCCAGTTCTGCAGCCAGACCGAGACTCCCAGGGAAGGCAGCGTTCCCAGAATCCATCCCCGGAAATGGGCCCGCCGGGTCAACATCCCCAGCAGGAACAGCGACAGCACCGGACCGCCGAAGAGACTCAGAAAGGCCGAGGCGGCCTTGAGAATCTCCCCGATCCGCACCGTGTAGCAGGCGGCGCCGATGGCAAAGACGCCCAGCACCAGGGTCAGGGTCCGGGCCAGCTTGACCTCCGAACGGCTGGAGACCGCCTGGCGCCGGAACGGCTTGATAAAGTCGTTCATGATGACCGAGGAGAGCGAGTTGATTCCCGAATCCAGGCTCGACATGGCCGCCGCCAGGATGGCCGTGATCAGCAGCCCGGAGACGCCGTCGGGAAGGGCGTGGATGATGTAGTAGGCCAGAATCCCGTCTCCGGTCACCCCCTCGGCCAGCCGTTCCGGAAAAGACTGGAAGTAGGCGAACAGGCCCAACCCCACGAACAGCAGCACGTTCATCAGGACGAGATCGATCAGGGAATTCAGGATGGCCGCCTTGGCCATGCCGCGAGCGTCCCGAACCGACAGGAGGCGCTGCACCGAGACCTGGTCGGTGCCGTAGTCCTGCATCAACTGAAACAGGTAGGAGAGGGCCGCCCCCAACGCCGTCATCTCGAACCACTTCAACTGCCACTGCCAGACGTCCAGTCGGGCCGTCTCGCCGGCCACGGCCATGATTTGCGCCACGCCGCCCGGCACGCCGTGCATCAGAGCCACCGCCACCCACAGCGCGCCGCCCGCCAGCAGGGCAAACTGGAGCACGTCGGTCCAGATCACCGCCGACAGCCCCCCTGCCGTGGCATAGGCCGTGGCGATGATCCCCATCAGGAAGATGGCGGGATAGAGACCGATGCCGGTCATGACCGAGAGGGCCAGGGCCGGAGAGTAGATGACCACTCCCAACCAGCCCATGCGGGCCAGGCAGAACAATCCGGCCACGCACAGGCGCGCCGCCCGGCCGTAGCGCAGATCCACGTACTCGTAAGCGGTGGTGACCTGCAACTGGCGGTAGAAGGGGTAGAAGATCAGGATCAGCAGAGGGGCCACCAGCGGGCTCACCAGGCCGAGCACCACCATCGAGATGTTTTCGCGAAAGGCAACGCCGGGGACTCCCAGAAAGGAGGAGGCGCTGGTGAGGGAGGCGAACATGCTGACTCCGACCGCGAGCCAGGGCATGCGGCGCCCTCCCAGGAAGAAATCTTCAGTGCTCCGCTGCTTTCCCGCCAGCCTGAGGCCGATCCAGACCAGGGCCGACAGGTAGACCACCAGCACTATCAGGTTCAGCCGGCTGAATTCGACAGCACCCATTGTTATCCCTGTAATTCACGAAGCGGGGGCGCCCCCACCATTTCCGCCGGCTCTCCCCTCAAGGTAGGAGTGATGTTGAGATGCGGGCAAGGCCAATACAGGCTAAAAGCCGATGCCGAAGGCGCTGACCAGCCCGGAATCGTTCCGCCGCACCTGCACCGGCGGCCGGCTGACGAACCGTTCGTAGATGCTCAGGCTCCAACTCAGATTCTTGGAGAGCGGCAACCTGAGGGTGCCGTCGTAGGCAAGGCGGTAATCTTCTCTGCTGGCCAGGCTGGGATGCACCAAGAGTTTGCTGCTGAGTTGTATCCCTCCCCTAAGCAAAGTCTTCCACTCCACTCCCACCAACCCTTCTGCAGCGCGGCGCACCGGCGGCTGCGGGGTCTCGGGTTCGCCGCGAAACCGTTCCGCGGCAAGGGTCACGCCGCCCAGCAGGGCCAGTTCGTTCCTCCTGGTCTTGAACAGGGTCCGGCCCAGGCCACCCCCCAGAGCTGCTCGGAAATTGAGGCGCTGGCGATCGTTGTGCTCAATGGTAGCCAGAGCGAAACGGAAGACGCGGGGATTGACGAACCAGTCGGCGCGGAGGCCGGCGGTCTGACGGCTGGTGGGGTCGGCATCGTCCTGGCGGCCGAAGATGGAGGAGACATCCCCCGAAATCTTGTAGTGGCCCTGATCGTAGAGGCCCTGCGCCAGCAACGAGGACTGATCGAGTCGGGAGTTGCCGCGGGTCAGATTGAAGCCGAGGTCCAGTGTTCCCTCCACCTGTCGCCACAGGTCTCCTTTTTCCCTCTCGGCCTTGGGAGCCAGGCCCACTACCCGATCCTTCTCGACAGAGACCGTCCCCGTGGCGGTTGCGACCGTGAGCTTCCCCTCAGCCAGGCCCAGCTTGCCCCGGTAGGTGCGCCCGCGCTCGACCTCCACTTCGAACCGCCGGTCGCTGCTGAAGCCCTCCAGCTTCAGCCAGTCGATCCGAATGGTGCCCGCATAGGCGGTTTTCAGAAACACCCTCTCGCCGGCCAGACTCTTCACCTGTCCGGTCAAGCGGTCGCCGTTCACCATCGTCAGAACGTCGACAGCCGGACAGGGGTTTGAGCCGCCATGCAGCAGCAGGCACCAGGAGTAAATGGCGATGCTGAGTCTGAATACAAGGCGCACGAGGCACTCCTTTAGGGGTTGGATCTGGAGGTGGTGGTGGATTCCATCGTGAATACCTTCCGGGTGGCATCGATGGCCAGCCAGCACAGTCCCGCGAAAACGTAGGCTCCGGCAATGGTTTGAAAGAGAATCGACCAGCCCAGCCGTTGCTTGATCCAGCCCAGGACAGGTCCCGCAACAAAGGCTCCCAGCGAGCCGGCCATGTTGACGGCCCCGAAGATCCGTCCCGATACCGGACCGGCAATGTCGGTAATGGTTCCCCAAACCGTGGGTTGGCTCCAGTCGGTCAGAAACTTGGCCCCCGCCAGCAGGACCATGATCAGGCGGCCGTCCTCCAGGTCGAGGCTGATCAGAACCAGGATGGAAGCCAGCACCTTGCCGGTCAGCCCCACCGCTTTCCTGGCAAACTTGCGTCCCTTGAGACGGATCAGACGATCATTGAGCAACCCGGCAAATGCCCCGCCGGCGGCTCCCCCCCAGAGGGGCAGGCTGGCGAAGATCCCCATCTGAACGGGGTCGAACCCCTTGGCCTCGCTCAGGAAGAGGGGGATCCAATAGACGTAGAGCATGTCGGCTCCGGCGCTGGCCACGCCGTGGAGCATGAGCATGGCCAGGTTGCGCAGGGCCGGCCGGCTCAGGTCCAGGCGCGGCGCGGCGCCGGATGCGGGCGCTTGGACCGGCTCCTCTCCATCCACCAGCGCCTGCTCTGCCGAATTGGCCCAGGGGTGGCCGGCCGGGCTGTCGGTGAACAGCAGCCGAAAGGCGACGGCAAAGCCGATCCCCGCCAGCGCCAGCCACCACATGGCCGCTCGCCACTCCATCTGCATCCAGCCC
>JAPPFQ010000664.1 GCA_028875135.1 Acidobacteriota bacterium | reverse complement strand
ATGTATTTCGCCGGCCCCCTGGTATTCCGCCTGCCGGGCCCTGTCCAGGGCATCCTGGCCGGGGGGCGTCCGGCGGCCATGTATATACACCTCCCACGCGGGACTGGGGCCGGCGACGGTCCGCTTGGCGTCGATGGCCACGACCATGCATTGACTGCCGAACTTCTCGGCTCCCGCCCGGACCAGTTGCGGGTTCTTCACGGCTGCCGTGTTCAGCGAAACCTTGTCGGCGCCGGCCCGCAATATCTCCTGTACGCCGCCGGTGTCGCGAATCCCTCCCCCGACCGTAAACGGGATGAAAATGGACTCGGCAACCCGTTGAACCACCTCCGCCATGATGTGACGGTCATCGGAAGAGGCTGTAATATCCAGGAAGACCAGCTCGTCGGCGCCCTGGCGGTCGTACCGCTTCCCGCACTCGACCGGGTCGCCGGCATCCACCAGGTCCACGAAATGGACCCCTTTGACCACCCGCCCCCGGTCCACGTCCAGGCAGGGAATAATGCGCTTTGCCAGCATAGTTCTTTTCACTCCGTCGAATCAACCGCCGCCGGCCGCCCTTGTGGTTGCCCCTGAAACAATCCCCTGTGCCTGGTGACTGGAAACCGGTTCAATGTCGAGCATGGGTAAATTTTCGATTCACATCGATGCACAGGATGGACAGGATTTACAGGATTTTTTCTGGAGACGGCGGGCTTGTAGTCCTAATCCTCCGCAAATCCACACGCGATCATGGCCGGAGTCAGCCTCTTGTGCAGCAACTGACTGTCACATTCCAGAAGCGTCTACTTTCGTCCAATATAGTTCATAACTGTATTTATTTTCATTAGATTACCTGTGTCTCGCCATCGCTTGGCCGACTCGAAACATCTCTTGCAATCCACTGCCATCCCCCATATAATAAGGGGATGATTACTGGATCACCTACCACCCGTCAGCTACCCAGAACGAAACCCAAGGGCCGCCATCCCCAAAAGGCCCTCTCTCCTGCCTTCATTCGCTCCGCTCCGCCCGGAAGACACGCCGACGGAAACGGATTGTACCTCTTCGTCCAGCCCAGCGGAACACGCAGCTGGATTCAACGCCTCCTCATCCGTGGCCGCCGCCGTGAGCTTGGTCTGGGCAGCGTCGTCCTCGTTCCCCTGGCCGAGGCCCGGGAGAAGGCCCTCGCCAACCGCAAGCTCGCCCGCCAGGGCGGAGACCCTCTCGCAGAGAAGCGACGCGCCGAGGGCATCCCCACGTTCGCTGAAGCCGCCTCGCGTGTGCTGGAACAGAAGCAGGGCGGATGGCGCAACCCGAAACAGTCCCGAGAGTGGCTGTCGAGCCTGACGAGGTTTGCCTTCCCGCGCATCGGCAAGGTGCCGGTCTCTGAGGTTACGAGCGCCGATCTGCTTGAGATCCTCACACCCCTCTGGCACCGGAAGGTCGCCACGGCCAAGCACGTGCGCCAGCGTCTGCGCGCGATCCTGGAATGGGCCGTGGCCATGGAGTACCGCATTGACAACCCCTGCGACCGGATCGGACCGGTGCTGGGTGCCCAAAAGGACGTGACCGAGCACATGCAGGCCGTGCCCCATCGGGAGGCGGCTGCCGTGATCCGGAAGGTGCGAGAATCGGGTGCATTGCCGGCCGCCAGGTTGGCCCTTGAGTTCCTGGTGTTGACGGCGGCCAGGTGGGGAGAGGTGCGGTGGGCCGAGTGGGCGGAGATCGATCGCAACGGGAAGGTATGGACCCTCCCGGCCAAGCGGGCGAAGATGAATCGCCGGCACCGGGTGCCGCTGTGCGGACGTGCCCTGGAGATACTTGATGCGGCGCAGGCACTGGAGGGGGGAGCCGGTCCGCTGGTGTTCACCCATGGAGGCGGGAAGCCTATACATGACAGCGCAGTGCGCCGTCTGCTGCGCCAGCTTGGGGTTGCGGCGGTGCCGCACGGCTTCCGCTCTACCTTCCGGGACTGGGCGGCTGAGGAAACCGATCATCCCCGGGAGGTGATCGAGGCGGCCCTGGCGCATGTGGTCCGCAACCGGGTCGAGGCGGCCTATGCCCGCTCGGACCTGTTCGAGCGGCGGCGCACATTGATGGACGATTGGGCGCGTTACCTGGCCCAGGGGACTGGGAAGGATGCCGAGTCCTTGGAGTAGAGAGGCCTTGGGGGTCGGGCAGACTCCACAGAAGACGAGGCTGTGCCTCTGAGAGAGTGGCTGGTCCCCAAGCACGGAATAACACCAGGACCACCGCCCTCTTGGATACGCTGACAGCCTTCAGCAAGCTTGAAGCTGGGGGCATGCAGACCCCATGCCCAGAACAGGGGAACCTTGATTGCCCACCTGCAGGGACGAGAAAAACTGCTGAGGCCTCTTGGTTTCACCGGCCTCCAGGCTGAGTGGATCACTCTGGTCTGCCTGCACTCCGGACTTTTCACCCGCGACCAGGCCGGTGCTTGCTTGCGATTGACCCGGCGTACAGCACAGCGTTTTGTTCACTCACTTCTCGACGCCCGCATATCCGGCCGGCCGGTAGCCGACGCTCAAACCGTAGACGCGCGGCGAATCTACCGGATCTTCGGCAAGGCCATCTACCGCGAGCTGGGCCTTGACAACGTCCGCCACCGCCGGGAGGCTTCCATTGAAGTCATGCGCCGGCGGCTCCTGTCGCTCGACTTCGTCGTGGACCATCCGGACCTGCCCTGGTTGGCCACCGAGCAGGAAAAGGTCGCCTGCTTCGAGCGGCTCGGCATCGACCCCGAGCTGTTTCCGAAACGCATCTACCACGGGCGGGCCAATGGCCGGGTCCGCTATTTCCACATCAAGATGCCCATTGCCGTCGAGCCCGACAGGGCGGTCTTCACCTACATCGACCCCGGCATGGGAACCCCTACCGAGTTGCAATCCTGGGGAACAGCTCACCGGGATCTTTGGGCCAAGCTCCGACACTCGGGCAGGCGCGTCGAAGTGGTTGCGGTCGCCTGGGAGCCGCACCTCCTCGACCGCGCCGAGCGGGTCCTGCAGTCCTGGACGGCCGGAGACATGAGCGAGGCCGAGACGGAACTTCTCGCCCTTCGCCAAGCAGTTGCGAAAGCCGATTGGGACACCGTTGAACGCTATGGCAGCCTCAATGCCGTCCTCAAGGTGATGAACGAGCTCGCGCGGGAATGCCCGGTGTCCAATGGCCGTGGAATGATTGACGATTTCCGTCTCTGGGGGTCACGCAGATGCCGCCGTATGGGTGTCACCCTTTCAGAAGGGGGGGGTGACATCGAAGGGTGACATGATTTTGACACCCACAACGCTTTTCTCTCAGAGGGCGGAGCCCTCGCCGTTGTGGTAGGGGGACTTTTACGAAACGCCGCATCAGACGCGGGACAACACGGATTTCCGGCGTCCGTTGCGGGAACGCGAAGCGAGGCTGGACCTTGCGCGTCCCCCCCCCTCGCCCGGCGCAACGGAGCGCCGCACGGGAGGGGAGAAGGTGGTGAGAGCGACCCCCATGTTTTTGCCGCTGGTGCGGCACGAGAGGAGGGAAAGGTGGACAGGCCTCTGGCCACCTCTCTCCTC
>JAPPFQ010000351.1 GCA_028875135.1 Acidobacteriota bacterium | reverse complement strand
AGTCTTTTATAATTAGCCTGTTACAAGAGATACAATATAGACGCGAATGCGGCGAATAGGAAGCACCCGTTCGGGAACGCATCGTTTCTCCAAAGAAACGCCGCCCCCCGCCACGATCACCCGCTGCCCCCGCCTTACGCGTAACCAAGCCCATCACTCGTTATGTCCCGCCATGGTGCAGGCCAAATGGATGGCCTTGACCATGCTGGCCGGGTTGGCCTTGAGCCGGCCGGCGATGTCGAAGGCGGTGCCGTGGTCCACCGAGGTGCGGATGATGGGCAGGCCGATGGTGATGTTGACGCCGCTGTCGAAACCCATCAGCTTCAAGGGGATGTGACCCTGGTCGTGGTAGAGGGCCACCACCAGGTCGAACTCGCCCCGATTCATGCGATGGAAAACGGTGTCGGGGGAAACGGGGCCTTCGGCGTCGATCCCCTCGGCCCGGGCCGCCTCGATGGCGGGCAGGACCTCGCCGGCTTCCTCGGTGCCGAACAGGCCGCCCTCGCCGGCGTGGGGATTGAGTCCGGCCACGGCGATGCGGCTGCGCCCCAGGCCCAGTTGCTTCAGGGCCAGGCGGCCGAACCGGATGGTTTCCAGGATGCGCGGCCTCCGGATCCTCTCCAGGGCCTGGCGCAGGGCCAGGTGGGTGGTGACGTGGATGGCCCTGAGATGGTCCACCACCAGAAGCATGCGAACTTCAGGGACCCGGCACAGCGCGGCCAGGTACTCCGTGTGTCCCGGAACGCCGATACCCGCCAACTGGGCGGCTTCCTTGTGGATGGGGCCGGTCACCAGGGCGTCCAGTTTCTTGTCCAGGCAGCCACTCACTCCCGCCCGAATGAAATCCAGGCCGGCCCTGCCGCATTCCTTGCTCACGCGGCCCAGCTCCACCCCGGAAAAGCGGATGTTTTTAAGATCCAGCAGGTGGATGCAGGTGGGATCGTGCCCTGCCGACTCCGCTTCCGCCACCGGGTGTAGCCGTCGCCGGGGCAGCAGCCGCGAGGCGTAGTGGGCCACGGTGGTCTCCTCGCCGATGATGACGGGGACGCACTGCCGCTCCACCGCCGGGTCCAGCAGTGCCTTGAGGGCCACCTCGGGGCCGATGCCGGCCACGTCGCCCAGGGTGATGCCGATGCGGGGCTTCCGGTTCATGGGCATGGGGAACCGCCGCCGTTGCCGGGGCGTAGTCTGGCGGAGCCGAGGATCATAGCACATCCTCGGCGGCAGGCCGCCCGGTCAGGAAGCGGGCGATGTCGCAGAGTGTGTCCGGGCTCCCGAAACCTCCGGCCTTGGTCACCAGCGGCAGCCCGTCCAGCCGCCCTCCGATCCAGCGGCCCCAGGGGATGCCGGGTTCCAGGTCCCCCAGAATGCGGATGCCCTGAGCCCCGCACTGCTCGTAGACCTTCAGAGCCGTATCTCCCCCCACCAGGATGGTCCCTCCCGGAGCCGCCGCATCGAGCAGCCTGACGGTGGCCGATTGCAGCGCCTGCTGCAGCCGCTGCAGGTGGCCGCGGGAGCGAATGCGCTGCTCCAGCCGCAGGCACAGGGCCGCCGATTGCTGGTGCGCCAGCGCCTCCAGAGCCGGTTTCAGCTTGCTTTCCGCAGCGGTCGGGGAATGGGTGTCCTCGTCCCAAAGGGTGATGACGGTGGCCAGGCCACGCTGCCCGAGCTGTTCCAGTTGGGCTTTGTTGACCGGGTTGAGGCTGCCGCAAATCAAGAGCACGGGTCCCTTGGCTTGCGGGCCCGAGGGGACCGCAGGGGCAGGAGCGCGCCCCCAGCTCAGGGGAAGAAACCGTGCCAGCCCGGCTGATCCCACCCACAGGACGGCTTCGTCCAGACGACGCCCGGCCAGGGCCAGCCGCTCCAGGTCGCTGTCGGACTCGATATCGAAAAGCAGCACCCGATGGCCCTTGCGGCGGGTGGCCTGGATGTGTTTTTCAACCACCGCCGGCGGCCGGCGCAGCAGGTCGCGGCGCAGCAGCTCGACCTGGGAGCCGAACTCGGCCCGCAGCCTGCCCAGAAGGTTCCCGCTGTCGATCCCTGAAGGCCCGGCGCCCCGGGCGGGGCGGGGCGGCGGAGGGCGGCCGTCCAGCAGCAACCTTCCTCCCCGGCTGGTCCTTCCCCAGGCCGGGAAGGCGGGAGCCACAATGGCGAAATCGGGCCGGACCGCCGCCATGACCGCCGCCAACTCCTGGCACCAGGGACCCTTGAGGGTCGAGTCGATCTTCTTGTAGACCGGGCGGCAGCCGGAGCTCAGCAACGACCTGGCCGAGCGGGCGGCCACTTGCCGGGACCTTTCGACGGGCAGCCCTCGCGAGGCCGTGTTGACCACCAGCAGATCGAGGTCGGGGCCAAGGTCCGGGGCGGAGGCGCCGGTCATGGCCACCCGCATGCCGTAACGGCAGAACTGGGCGGCGGTGTCGCAGGAGCCGGTCAGATCGTCGGCAATCACCGCCAGGGGAGGGAAATGCCCGGATGAGGGAGGTTGGGACACGGCGGGCCTCGCGGAGTCGGAATACTAGACGATCGATAGCACCTGCTCGACGCCGGGCCGGCGAAGTACCTCGACCCGAGGGCCCCGGGGAGCCCAGACCCGGGGATCGGTATCCATGAAGAGGGCGATGGTGCGGATTCCCAGGGCGGCCGCCAGGTGGGTGATTCCGCTGTCGTTGCCGACGTAGAGCCGGCAGCGGCTCAGGACGGCGGCCAGGCGGCTCAGGTCCTCGATCCTTGCCGTCTCCCAGCGGACCGAGTCCCTTGCCAGGCCGTGCCGAACCTCCTTGACCACCTCGGCGTCCAGCGGCCCTTCCAGCAGCAGAAGGCGGCAGCTCGGATCGCGGGCCAGGCTTCGCCCTAACTCGGCGAAGTGACGGGCCGGCCATCGCTTGCGAGGGCCGCTGGCTCCCGGATGGACGGCGACTCCGGGGTTTCCGGGGCGGGCGGCCCAGAAACGCTCGGCAAATCGATCCTCATCCCCGGTCCACTGGATTCGGGGAGTGGCCGAGAACCCGGGGGTGGAGCCGAAAATCCGGTCCAGTTGAGCCCGCCTGAATTCGATCATGTGGAGGCCGGACTCGCGGGGCAGCGCCCTAAGAAAGTCGACCCGGGGGTGGATGGCCCGGATGCGGTCCACGAACTCCGGGTTGCCGCTCCCCCACCAGGAGACGATTCTGTCGAAGGACCGCATGCGCCTCAGGCACTCCCGCCCGGGCGGATAGCTCTCGATGCCGGTATCCTGCAGGGCCTCGGCGGTGTCGGCGTAGCCCGTCGATCGGGCCAGCGGCAGATTGCCCCGGGCCACCCACAGCTCCATCCGTTCGGGGCGGAGGTGGGACTGCAGCCAGGCCACCGCGGGCAGCGTCAGGACGAAGTCGCCGATGGCGCCGGGAATGATCGAAAGGAGATGCAAAGCCCGATCCTTCCTGCCGGATCAGCCACCCATTATGGCCGAGCACAGCCGGAAAGAACAATGTTGTCACTGGCTGGAGTGGGTGCTAGGCTAGTTGAAAACCCGCCCAATGCAGCGGCAGGTTGCCGGGGAGGGGCGGGTAAGAGC
>JAPPFQ010000063.1 GCA_028875135.1 Acidobacteriota bacterium | reverse complement strand
GTCTGCCTGTCAGGCTGGTCTTCGGAGGCCTGACCGGCCCCGATTCGAGCCTGAGCGAAAATTGCGGTTTACTCCGTTCGCTTCGGTGAGTGGCATTTTACGCCGGTGGCCGATCTTGTCAAGCATATTCAAGCCACATTGCACAAAATAGTGGAGGCTTTATCCACCCGGCAACAAAATGTTGTGTGCTCGGTTTCTCGCTGCCAGGCCCTCGGGGAAGCTCGTTTTCACGGGGGAATCCGGTCTATTTACCGCATCTCCTCCTTTAAAATGAAGGGTTTGGGATCCGGTTCCGGACTGCCGCGGGGGCCGCAGGTCCGGGTTTTTGGAGTCGTTGCGCAGGAGGCCTGGATGAACTTGGATAGGTGCTGCTTTCCGCGAGGGGAAACCGAGTCGCCGCCTTCGCGGCTGTGGGTGGTGCGGGGGGTGCAGAGTTGTTTCGAACAGAGGTATTGCGTTGCGGGAGGGGTGCATTCAATTCGCCGCCTTCGCGGCTGGGTTGGCGCAGAACCCATACGACCCCGGGTTGAGGTTGGGGGTCAATTTGGAAAGCTGGGTTTCATTGGAGAAGCAGTGCGTTCCCCAACGGGTGCATTCAATTCGCCGCCTTCGCGGCTGGGTTGGCGCAGAATCCATACGACCCCGGGCTGCCGCCCGGGGCTACACGAGGCCGCAGCTCCGCTGCTCTATAGGGATGGCGCGTAGGTGGCGTCTCGTGGGGTTACCCGCGTCAACCGCTGCTTCGCAGCTCTCACCTAACCCACAACGCTGCAAGGGGAGACGTGCTCTTCTATTTATAGTATGCCCCGGGGCAGAGCCCGGGGGGAGCCATCGGAAAACGTCACATAGGGGAGTAGAGCCGCGAACGCGGCGTCAGCCCATGGGACTGGGCGTCACACCTTCTGGTAGATGCTGGAGCCCTTCTGCTGAAACTCCTGGGACTTGCTGTCCATGCCTTGCTGAAGGGCGTCTTCGGGGGCGACTCCCATCTGTTCGGCGTAAGCGCGCACATCCTCGGTGATTTTCATGGAACAGAAGTGCGGTCCGCACATGGAACAGAAATGAGCCAGCTTGGCGTTGTCGGAGGGCAGGGTGGCGTCGTGGAACTGGCGGGCCCTCTCCGGATCGAACCCCAGGTTGAACTGATCCTCCCAGCGAAACTCGAATCGGGCCTTTGAAAGGGCGTTGTCGCGCGCCTGGGCGCCGGGATGGCCCTTGGCCAGGTCGGCGGCGTGAGCGGCGATCTTGTAGGCAATGACTCCCTCCTTGACATCCTCCCGTTCGGGCAGGCCCAGGTGTTCCTTGGGCGTGACGTAGCAGAGCATGGCGGTGCCGTACCATCCGATCATGGCGGCCCCGATGGCGCTGGTGATGTGGTCGTATCCGGGGGCCACGTCCGTCGTCAAGGGACCCAGGGTATAGAAGGGCGCTTCCCCGCAGGTTTCGAGCTGGCGGGTCATGTTTTCCCGGATCAGTTGCATGGGAATGTGGCCGGGGCCCTCGATCATGGTCTGCACGTCGTGCTTCCAGGCGATCTTGGTCAGTTCTCCCAGGGTGTCCAGCTCCGCGAACTGGGCCTCGTCGTTGGCGTCGGCGATGGAGCCGGGCCTCAGCCCGTCACCCAGGCTGAAAGTGATGTCGTAAGCCTTCATGATCTCGCAGATTTCCTCGAAATGGGTGTAGAGGAAATTCTCGCTGTGGTGAGCCAGGCACCACTTGGCCAGAATGGACCCGCCGCGGGAGACGATGCCGGTGACCCGCCTGGCCGTCAGCGGGACATAACGCAGGCGTACGCCGGCGTGAATGGTGAAATAGTCGACGCCCTGTTCGGCCTGTTCCACCAGGGTGTCGCGGAAGATCTCCCAGGTGAGTTCCTCGGCCTTGCCCTGGACCTTCTCCAGGGCCTGATAGATGGGCACGGTGCCGATCGGAACCGGGCTGTTGCGAAGGATCCATTCCCGGGTCTCATGGATGTTGGGTCCGGTGGACAGGTCCATCACCGTGTCGGAGCCCCATCGGATCGCCCACACCATCTTTTCCACTTCTTCCTCGATGGTGGAGGACACGGCTGAATTGCCGATGTTGGCGTTGATCTTGACCAGGAAGTTCCGACCGATAATCACCGGCTCCAGTTCGGGGTGGTTGACGTTGGCCGGAATGACGGCTCTGCCGCGGGCGACCTCGTCGCGCACGAACTCCGGGGTGATCCGCGATGGCAGGTTGGCTCCCCAGGAGTTGCCGGGATGCTGGTGGTCCAGTCCGCTTTCCATGCGCTGGTTTTCCCGAATGGCGATGAATTCCATCTCGGGAGTGATCTCTCCGCGGCGGGCGTAGTGCATCTGGGAGACATTGCGGCCCGCCCTGGCCCGCACGGGGCGGCGGAGGTGCTTGAATCGCAGGGCATCCAGCCGGTGGTCGGCCAGTCTCAGCTTTCCATAGCGGGAAGTAACCTGCGGGAGATCCTCAACGTCGTTGCGGTCCCTGATCCACTCGACCCGGATGGGGGACAGTCCCTGGCGAATGTCGATCGCCACGGAGGGGTCGGTGTAGGGGCCGCTGGTATCGTAGAGTGTGATGGGAGGGTTGAGAACGGCGTCCTTTTCGGCGCCGCCGAGCTGTCGGGTGGGCGTCTGACTTACCTGGCGCAAGGGGACCCGAATGGAAGGATGAATTGTGCCGGGCGCGTAGATCTTCTGCGAAGCCGGAAAGGGATCGCAGGTGATGGCGCCCAATTTGCCCTCATCAATCCTTGCTTGCTTGGCTTTCATCAACAAACCTCTTTATTTTCAGTAGATTGCAATCACAAGTGCGGACCGAAACCGGTGGATAATTGTCTGCTGTGTGGGTGAATCATACCATAAGATTGACAAAGCCCTGACCCGAAACTAAGATGGGCCGCCGTTGCTGATTCGGCGGGTCGGGCGTCGCAAACAAGGATGCCGTCGAGCCATGATCGGAGGGATGCATGTCGGAGACTTTTGGGAATTTCATTGCCGGAGAGTGGGTGGAAAGCTCGTCCGGGAAAACATTCGAGAGCGTCAATCCCGCCAACACCCGGGAAGTGGTAGCGCGCTACCAGGCGTCCACGGCGTCTGACGTACGGCAGGCTCTGAAGGCCGCCGGCAGCGCTCAGCATGCCTGGGCCGAGATGCCGGCTCCCTTGCGCGGCACCATCCTCATGCGGTCCGCCGAGCTGCTGGAGAAACAGGCCGATCAGGTGGCGACCGAGATGACCCGCGAAGAGGGGAAAACACTTCCGGAAGCCCGGGGAGAAGTGGGCCGCGCTGTCAACATCCTGCGCTATTTCGGGGCTGAAGGCGCCAGGCTGAGCGGCGAAACGGTGCCCTCGGAACGGGACGGCGTGTTCGGCTATACCTTCCGCAAGCCCCTTGGCGTGGTGTCTCTGCTGACCCCCTGGAATTTCCCCATCGCCATTCCGGTTTGGAAGATCGCCCCGGCGCTGGTTGCCGGAAACAGCCTGGTCATCAAACCGGCCTCCCTGGCGCCGCTGTGCACGGTCCGTGTGGCCGAGGTCCTGCACGAGGCCGGCTTGCCCAAGGG
>JAPPFQ010000763.1 GCA_028875135.1 Acidobacteriota bacterium | reverse complement strand
CAACAACATGCTCTGCTACGGCCTGTTCGTGGGCTGGCACTATTCCTGCGGCTCCAGGTACGACAGCCGATTCTGGCGCCACGCTCGCGACCACGCCTGGCCCCAGCACCGACAGGCGGCGGACCCCGAGGTGGTGGATTGCGCCGCGCTTGGCAGATTCGACGACATGATCCAACTGATGAACCAGTCGGTCATCGACAAGTCGGACTGGAATCGGATGTGCGCCGTCCCGCTCACCAGTTACTGCCAGGTGTCACAGGGACTTGGATGTTAACTCCGCACGGCGCTCAACCCTCTTCGACAAACTGGAAGCTGAAGAGCTCTGCGTTCTGCAGGAAGAAGTGCAGCTTCAGGAATCTCCCGGCGGAAATCCTGGATTGACCTCGCCACCTCAGCGGGCAGCTCACGCTGTCGGCCTCAACGGTCAGGCAGTTTTGCCGCTCGAAACCGGGCAGGACTTTCCCCTGTCCGTCGGCGATGGCCGCCTGCATCCGGCCTCCCGGGTGGCATTTCAGGTTGACGACCAGGCTGCCGCCGGTGGGAAACACGGGCCGGGTGACCAGGATCCCGGTGCGGGCCGGACCCGCGGCCAGCGAGACGAAGCGGTCCCGCTTCATTTTGGCCAGGCCCAGGGCGTAGTTGACCCCCTCCAGCTTGCCGCTCTCGGCAACCTCCAGCCCCTCGTGGAATCCCACCATCCACCAGTCGTGATGGACGTTGGCGCCGCCGTGGTACACGTAGAGGTCGTCTCCCACCTCGATCGGCTTGCTGCACACGGTGCACATGGTGGGATACCAGCTTCCCTCGGCCCCCGGGGCCAGCCAGGGCTGTCCCGGGCGTATCCGCTTGAAGTCCTTCCCGTTGCGCGAATAAGTCAACTGGACGTCCATGGTGTTGTCGGTGTTGTGGAGGATGTTGAGCAGCCCCAGCCAGTCGTCGCCGATCCGGAACTGTTCCATTCCGTAGAACTCGTCGTCGATGTTGTCGTGGTCGTGGTCGGGAACGACCAGCGGCGTGGGGGTGGACCAGTGAATCATGTCGCTGCTCTCCATCCGGAAAATGCGCCGCCGCCTTTCCTGTGCGAACCGATGGGGGTAGCTGGGAGCAATCCAGCCGCCGTCGGTGGGGTTGCGCATGTCCTGGACGACGTTGGAGCCCATGTTGGGGTGGCGTCCGTTCAGACGATAGATGCCCGATTCCGGATCGATGGAGACCGTCACCACGTCGCCCGCAACCGAGCCGCAGTGGCCGTAGCGGACGGGCTCGGGATGAACCTTCCAGTGGATCCCGTCGCTCGAAAAAGCGCTGCGAAAGGTCCCGCCGCCCGGGTCTTCGGCCTCCGGGCTGGCCCCGCCTTCAAAAATCGCCTTGTAGCGGCGGGAGGGGTCGGCTTCGAGCGTGTCCAGCAGAACGTAGGCGCAGTGGGCCGGCCCTACCGGCTCGTAGCCGCCGAGCACCACGTTGGTGCTCCGGCCCTTTTCGGTCACGATCCCAAGGGAAGGTTTTTCCCAGGCGATCCCGTCTTCGGACTGGGCGTACAGCACCCTTGATGGACAGGAGCGGTGAAGATCCAGGCAGAGCTTGCCGTCCGACGGGCGGACCCAGGTGGCCGCCTTGGCGAAGTCCTCGATCTGCCAGTCCTCGTACCAGCACTTGAAGAGGCCGTCGGTCGGGTCCCGAATCACGTTCCAGGTGTTGCAGGTGAAGTAGAGCACGTGCTCCCAGGGGCGATCCTTGACCAGGACGGGCCGGTCGCCGGCCGGTTGCGGCGAATGGAAGCGCCGCGTCAGATTCTGGGTCTGCTCCAGCAGCAGGTCGTCGAAGAAGAACTGCCGGCGGTTGCCCACCCGAAGGTAGACACTGTCGGAGATGAGAGAGTTCATGGGCGGAACCTCCTGGATTTCCCCCGGCACGGAATGATGGTCCGGGTGCTCGGTTTGGGGCGACTGATAGAATACGAGCTTTTTGCAAAATTTGCAGCGGTGCAGGTCATCTTGCCGGCAGACCTGAGGTTCTGCTGCCTTCATTGTATCCTTCAGGGAAAACGCCATGCCCGGCCCCATCGGAGCTGTCGATACCGCAATAGTACTGATCTACTTTGCGGTGATCGTTGTCATGGGGGTAGCCCTTTCCCGAAAGCAGAACTCAACCGAAGAGTATTTCCTCGGCCGCCGCAATATGCACTGGCTGATGGTGGGCATCAGCGTTCAGGCCTCCCTGATGTCGACCATCAGCTATCTGTCCGTTCCCGGGGAACAGATCAGGAACGGGCTGATGTTTCACGCCGCCCAGTTGGGAGTCTTTCCCGCTATCCTGGTCATCAACTTTCTCTTGCTGCCCTACTTCATGCGCCGGCGCATCACCACCGTCTACGAGCTGCTGGAGCGCCGTTTCGACCTGCGGGTACGCATGGTCGGGGTAGTCATCTTCATGGGGCTTCGCATCATCTGGATGGGGCTGGTGGTATACACGGCCTCCTTCGCCCTCACCCGAATAACCGGCTGGGAGTTGTCGACCATCATCGTGGCGGTGGCCGTGGTGGGTACGGTCTACACCTGGTTGGGCGGGCTGCGGGCGGTGGTGTGGACCGACGTCATCCAGTGGTCGATACTCCTCGGCGGCAGTCTCTTCTGCATCGGCTACATCATGTTCCGCACCTCGACCGGTCTGTTCGATTGGTGGGAGGCCGCCGGGCTGGTGCCCTACCAGCCGCAGCCACTCTTCGACCTGGACCCCAGGGTGCGGATCACCGCCTTCGGCATCATCGTGCAGACCTTCTTCGCCAAGGTCTGCCTGCACGGTGCGGATCAGGTGGCGGTGCAGCGCTACCTGTCGACGCCCTCCAGGGGGGCCGCCGGCCGCTCCTTTCTGGCCTACGTGGGGTGCGGCGTGGTCCTGTCGGTGGTGATGGCCGTGCTGGGGTTGGCCCTGACCAGTTTTTCCCAGTACGGTCCCCAGGGCGCCGGGTGGGAGGGGGCTTCCCACGCAGACGAGGTGTTTCCCTGGTTCATTGCCCACTCTCTGCCGGTGGGGGTTCGCGGGCTGGTGGTGGCGGGCCTTCTGTCGGCGGCGATGTCCAGCATCGACTCCGGGATCAACAGCCTCTCGGCCGTGGTCACCGTCGATTTCCACCAGCGGTTCCGCAGCGACGGCCACCATCGGCCTGCGCTGTGGGTGGCAAAGGTGGTGACGCTGCTGGCCGGCCTGCTGGCCATCCTCATGGCCTTCGCGATGCAGATGATTCAGGGGAACCTGTACGAGGTGATGCACAAGTCCACCGGCGGCTTGCCGGGCACGCTGGGCATGATTGTCCTGGCGGGCGTGCTGCTGCCCCGCTGCGGTCCCCGGTCGGTGCTGGCCGGGGCCGCAGTCAGCATGGTTTGCGGCTGGCTGATCACCTTCAGCCGTGAGCTCTTCGGTCAGCCTTGGGGCATCTCCTTCATGTGGATTATTCCGGGGGGATGCGTCTCGGGGCTGCTGGCGGCCGCAATCCTTTCCCGGATCTTTCCGGAAGCGGCTTGGGAGCGCCGGCGGCAGCAACCGGCAAACTGAGCCGGTGGGTTCCGGTCAAGCTGGTAGG
>JAPPFQ010000577.1 GCA_028875135.1 Acidobacteriota bacterium | reverse complement strand
TTTCAGGGCCTACTCCACCTTGGAAAATACGATGGCTCCCCGGGGAAGCTGCGCGAAGTTCTCTATCTGCTCTCCGGACTGCAACACGCCGCCCGGCAGCAGATACAGAGTCTGATGGCTGAGGAAGTCATCGTCCAGATCTTCTCCCAAGGGGTCGCTGGTGCGCGGCGTGGGAACCCGGCGGTAGGCGATGAGCACTCTCGTTCCCGGAGGCACATCTGCGAATCTCTCGATCCGATGACCGGCCAGGATCTTGCCGCCAGGGTAGAGGTAGTAGGTGAATGAGGAATTGTGGAGGACATTGGCGATTTTCCAGGGAGACATATGCTCGCCGACAACCGGAAGCAGAACCTCCGCCCGATCTGCGCTGACCACCTTGTTTTCCTCTACTCCCAACTCGACCACGGTGCCGGAAGGAATGTCGGACCAGTCCCGGATTTCGTGACCGCGCAACGAGCGGCCGTCCGGGAAACGATAGAGCGTGGTAGCGGCCTTGTACTGGCGGCCGGCGATCTTCCACGCCGTCCGGCGGGCAGTGATCGTGTTTTTCTTTGAGGGAGCCGCCGCTGGCGATATCAAACGACCGTTGCCCTGCCTTTTTTTGCTGTTCGGGCCCGTTGTCGCCAAGCCGCCGTTTCCCGCCCTCTTCCTGGAATTCCGGGCCGCTGCCGCCGAGCTGCCGTTAGCCTCCCTTTTGTCATCTTTGGGGGTCGGCGACGTCAACGCCTTCGGCTGAGACTTGCGAGCCAATTGGATGCCATCCGGGTCGGCCCCGATCCTTCCGGCGACCACGTCCGGGTCTCGAGGGTACGCATCGGTCAAGCCGGCCCGCCTGCGGTCGAAGTTGTCGGCGCCCGGATCCTTCTTCCTGCCTCTGAGCCTCTTCCTGTGGAACCGGTTCGGTCTGGAATACGCGACCCGGTAATGTTCCAGGACATCCCGATCCTTCACTCGAAAGCGCTTTTGCAGGATTCTCAGCAATTCCTTCAGAGACCGGTACTGCCGATCGGTAAAGGGCACGTTGTGGTACCCCTCCAGCTCGATGCCCAGCGAATGGTCGCTGAGTCCGTTCAGCCCGTTCCACATGCTGACGCCGGCGTGGTTCGCCCGGTACTTGGGATCCAGGATCCGATAGACGGTACCGTTCTTGGCGATGAGGTAGTGGGCGTGTCCACCCCGGCTGACGTATCGCCGGCGACGAACCTTGCCGCGGGAGAGGGTTCTCAGCGAACTGGGCAGACTGCCTTCGGTGGAATGAATGATGATGTGCCGGGTACTCTTGCGCGGGCGCTTGGCGAAACGGGGATTCAGCTTCTTCTGATAGTCGATGATCTTGAGCGCCGCCAGATCGGTGGCGGAGAACCCAAGCACCGCCGTGGTCAGCGCAACGATAAACACTCGACTCATGGAAGCAGGATCTCGGGTTCCACCTCTATCAGGAGTGGGGCGAATCGATCCCCCCCCTACAACTTGTGGCTATGTTCTCTCCAATCCGTCCGGAAGGCAAGCGAATTCGAGGCCCCCGGCGACAGCCGGGGGACCAAATAGCCGCGAATGCGGCGGCAGCAGGTAGCCGTGGGCGTAAGCCCATGGGGGGGTGCGGCTGCCCCCCGGGAAGCCGGGGCAAGCCCCATCTTCGACCGGAATCAGATGTCGAAGTACAAGGCAAACTCGTGGGGATGGGGCCGCAACCGCATGGGGTCGACCTCCCGGTCTCGCTTGTAGTCGATCCAGGTTTCGATCACGTCCTTGGTGAAGACGTCTCCCTTGAGAAGGAAGTCGTGGTCGTCTTCCAGTGCGTTGAGCACGTCCTCGAGGCTACCGGGAGTCGACTTCACATTGGCGGCATCGGCCGGGGCCAGATCGTAGAGATCCTTGTCGATGGGATCGGGAGGAGTGATCTTGTTCTGCACTCCGTCCAGGCCTGCCATCAACAGGGCCGCGAACGCCAGGTACCCGTTGCAGGAGGGATCCGGGAATCGTGTCTCCACCCGCTTGGCCTTCTCGCTCCGGGAATAGGCGGGAATTCTGACCGCGGCGCTACGGTTGCGCTGGGAATAAATAAGGTTGATGGGCGCCTCATATCCCGGAACCAGGCGACGGTAGGAATTGGTGGTCGGCGCGCAGAAGCCCAGCAGGGCGGGCGTGTGCTTGAGAATTCCGCCAATGTAGTAAACGGCCGTCTTGCTCAGGTCCGCGTAGCCGCCGGGCTCGTAGAAGACGTTCTTCCCGGCCTTCCAGATGCTCGTGTGGATGTGCATCCCCGACCCGTTGTCCTGAAAGATCGGCTTGGGCATCAGGGTGACGGTCTTTCCATGCCGGCGTCCGACGTTCTTGATGATGTACTTGTACTTCAGAAACTTGTCCGCCATGCTGGTCAGGGTGTCGAACCGCATGTCGATTTCACACTGCCCTGCCGTGCCGACCTCGTGGTGGTGAACCTCCACCTGGACCCCGATCTCCTCCAGCAACAGAACCATTTCGCTGCGGATGTCCTGAAGACTGTCCATGGGAGGAACGGGGAAGTAGCCTTCCTTGTAGCGGGGCTTGTAGCCCAGGTTGGGGTTCTCCTCTTTTCCGGAATTCCAGAAACCCTCCTTGGAGTCCACGTAGTAGTAGCCGTAGTTGTAGGACTGATCGAAGCGAATATCGTCCAGGACGAAAAACTCCGGCTCGGGACCGAAGTAGGCGGTATCGCCGATCCCGGTCGATTTCAGGTAGTTTTCGGCCTTTTGTGCAATGTGGCGCGGGTCCCTGGTATAGGACTGGAGCGTCACCGGATCCTTGACGTTGCAGATGATGTTGAGGGTCGGAACCGCGGTGAAGGGATCCTTGAAGGCGGTGGAGGGGTCCGGGATGAGGATCATGTCGCTTTCCTGGATCTCCTGGAATCCGCGGATGCTCGAACCGTCAAATCCCACGCCCTCTTCGAACATCTCCTCTTCAACCTCGTTGGCAGAGATCGAAAAATGCTGCCACAGACCGGGCAAGTCCACAAAGCGCAGGTCGACCATCTTGATGCCTTCGTCGCTGACGAACTGCAAGAGCTCTCTAGGGTTCATGTCTACTCCTTGGCGTAAAAGGATGGAACTTCGTTAGTTGAATTTTCGGCTGGGGGAGTGCGGCGGTGTTGCGGCAGAAGACTACGCGACATTGCGTAGGCCCCAATGAACCTGCATGCAGCCTTGCATGAGCCCGAACGGAGTGGAATCTTAAGCAGAATGCGCCTGGTTGTCAAGAGTGGCGTTTGCAAAATTCGGCAAGGCGACCCTTTTCGGGAATGGCCACAAAAGGCACAAAAACACAATACGAGCGGAACGAAATCAAGAAATTCGTTTTGTGCCTTTTGTGCCTCTTGTGGTTAAACAGCATTGCTCACCAGGTCGCACCCGATACTGAAAAAGGCAGAACACCACGTTTGCTGGCAAAATGTCCTGCCCCGCTGCGAATTTTGCACAAGCTCAAGAGACAAGACGTTCGCGTTGTCAGACCGAGAAGGTCGCCTTGACATGTGCGGACTTGGTCCGGATCTTGTCGGCCAGGCTCTGCTTGTAGCCGGCCAGACGTTCCGCCAGCGCGGCATCGGAAGTGGCCAGGATCTGGG
>JAPPFQ010000192.1 GCA_028875135.1 Acidobacteriota bacterium | reverse complement strand
ATGGTTTATTCACATGGATGCACAGGATGCACAGGATTTTTTCTGGAGACGGTTGGCTTGCAGTCCTAAACATCCGCAAACCCGCTCGCGGTCGTCGCCGGAGTCAGCCTCTTGTGCAACAGCGTCGGGTCCTGATTGTCCTGTGCATCCTGTGCATCCATGTTCAATAAATTATTCTGGAGAACCGGATCTAGAGGACAGGATCCTTGTTCCGGATAGTCCATGAAGATCCGTTGTCTTACTCTCGAATGATCCGCCCCAGCGTCGAGGATGAGGGCCCATCCATGGCGCCAGCCCTCTCCACTGAACATTGCACCGACCCCGTCACCGACCAGGCTGATCCATTCTGCACCCTGCTGCTGGAGCAACTGGGTGACGGAGCCTCCAACCTGGCGCTGGACGAATTGTTGTTGCGGCGGGTATCGGCAGAAACGGCTGCCGTCGAGACCTTCCTGCGCTTCTACGGATGGCCGGTACCGACCCTTTCTCTGGGAATGGCCCAGCAAGCTTCCAGGGTGGTGGATTTCGAGTTTTGCCGGCGACACGGCATTGCGGTCGCCCGCCGGGCAACCGGGGGGAAGGCGGTTCTGCACCATCGGGAAGTCACCTACTCCCTCATCTCCAACGACCGTTCGCTCTTCCCCGCCTGGTCCATACAGGACACCTACCGAAAAATTTCAGCAGCGCTGCAGCAGGGTCTGGCACTGCTGGGGATCGACACCACGCTTGCCGGCTCGGCAGTCGGGCAAAGACGCAGTCACCGCTCCCATCGCAGCCACGCCTGCTTTGCCAGCGCCTTTCACCACGAGATTCTGTTCGCGGGCAAGAAGCTTGTCGGCAGCGCCCAGCGAAGGACGCTGCGGGGATTCCTGCAGCACGGGTCCATTCTCCTGGATTTCGATCCTCCTCTGCTGCAAGGCTCCCTGCGCGGACAGACTCTCTCGGACCTGACCTCAAGAGTTGCGACGCTCGGGTCCTGCCTGGGAAAGGCGCCGGAATTCTCTGCCGTGGTTTCCTTCCTGCTGGACGGCTTTTGCCAGATCCTGAACGCGCGCATTGAGCCTCGGCCATTGGATTCGGACATTCGCTCGGAAGCCGAGGCGTTAGGAAAAACCCGCCTGGTCGTCCCGTTGCATTCCTCGTCCTGAACCACGATCCGAATACTTTCGCGATGATCGGCAGAGAGTGCTACATTCTCCGCACGATCCCCGGCCTGAAAGAAAAATCCGCCTCCAGGGCAAGCCCTCCGGGGGAGGTATTCCGGCAAGCCGAAAGCCCTTGACACTCCAGAATTCAGATACTATAAACCGTTAAGTGACCTTCAATCAGGACCCGGTTCCGATGGACACCAAGCGCGAGTTGAACGAGCGGGAAAGAGACATTCTGAAGTCTGTGATCCAGCACTTCATCGCCAGCGGCAAACCGGTAGGCTCCCGAATCCTCTCCAAGGAACGCAATCAGCGAATCAGTCCCGCCACCATTCGCAACATCATGGCCGACCTGGAGGAAGCGGGCTACCTGGTACAGCCTCATACCTCGGCGGGCAGGGTCCCCACCGACATGGGATATCGATTCTACGTGGACAATCTGCTGGAATCGTCCTGCCTGAACAGCTCGGACCAGGAGTTGATCAACGGCAGGATCTTCACTCCGGATTCGCAGGATAACGTCATGGAGCGGATCTCCCAGGCCATCTCCCACGCCACCAACAACGTCGGCTTCGTCATATCTCCCTCGCTTGGCCACAGCCTGTTGAAACACTTGGAGTTGATTCATCTTGGAGATTCCAAGATCCTGGTGATCACCGTGTCCAAGTCGGGTCTGGTGCAAAATCGAATCATCCGAATCGATGAATCGTTCACCCAGCGCGAGCTGGACCAGACCGCCAGGTTTTTGAACGAGAATTACTCCGGCTACAGCCTGCTCTCCATTCGCGATGATATCCTCAAGAAGATGAAGGAGGATAAAGCCCTCTACGACCGTTTCCTCAACAATGTGATCCTGCTCTGCGATCGAGGTCTGATCGACGAGGTGGCCGAGCCCGATGTCGATATCTATCTCGATGGCGCCTCCAATTTCCTGGGGCAACCCGAGTTTGCCGACACCGAGCGGATGCGGTCCATCTTCAAGACATTCGAAGAAAAGAATCGCCTGGTGAAAATCCTCAATCAGTGTCTTCAAGCGCGACCCGGACAGGGGGTAAGAATCATTATCGGCTCGGAAAACTCGTTGCCCGGGTTGCGGGAATACACCTTGATCTCCTCGCCTCTCACGATCCATGATCGGAATCTGGGCTCGGTGGGAATCCTGGGCCCGACGCGTATGGAATATGGGAAAGCCATCAACACGGTTGACTATGTCGCCAAGCTCTATGGCCAGATCCTCGGCGCCGACTCCGGAAGCGGCGAAGCGGCGCGCCTCTGATTGAATTCCCCCATTCAAGTCGAAAAGCGGCCTCGGGCCGACCGCTTCCCGTCGGTCGGAACCAATTTGCGGAGACACGCGGACACGGCGAACCGGTGCTTCCCGCGGCATGACCAAAGCCATGGCGCCAACTTCGGAAAAACCAGAGACTCCCCCGGTAACGGCTGCCGTCGAGGCTGAAAACCCATCGGCGTCGCTTGGGGGAGAACGCAAGGGAGATCGCGAATCCAGCGCACGGCAGGGTTCTTCCGGCGCACGGCCACCGGCTGAGGCCCCGGAGGCGCCTGCCGGCGAGACCCAGGCGGACCAAGCGGCCGTGGCGTCCCTCGAGGAGGCCCGACTCGACCGCCTCAAGGCCGAAAACGAGGCGCTCTATCAGCGGCTGCTCCGCCTTCAGGCCGAAATCGATAACTTTCGCAAGAGGACCGAACGGGAAAAGCAGGACCACTTCGACTATGCTCTGACCGACTTTGTTCGTAAGTTGCTGCCGGTCCTGGACGCGTTCGAACGGGGTCTTGAGGTTGCCGAGGGCGAGACGGTTGCGGACTTCAAGACGGGGTTTCAACTGGTCCTGAAGCAATTCACGGACGTGCTGGTCCAGGCAGGACTGGAACCCATTGAAACTTCGGGTCAAATATTCGACCCCAACCGCCATCAAGCCCTGATGCGGGAGGAGACCGAAGCTTTTGCCGACAATCAGATTACCGGTGAGCTGCAACCGGGCTATACTTTCAAGGGCCGTCTGCTTCGCCCCTCGTTGGTAAGGGTTGCCACCGCACCTGACGAAACGACGACCGAAACGCAAGGTAATTAGAACGGTGTAGGGAGATTGCCGCTTTGAGCAAGCGCGACTACTACGAAATCCTCGGTATTTCCAGGTCAGCCTCCGACCAGGAGATCAAGAGCGCCTACCGCAGGCAGGCGGTCAAGTACCACCCCGACAAGAACCCCGAGGATCGATCCGCCGAGGAAAAATTCAAGGAAGCCGCGGAAGCCTACAGTGTCCTGGGCGATCCCCAAAAGCGGGCCCAATATGACCGTTTCGGCCACAGCTCGGTCAGCGGCAGCGGGGGAGCCGGCTTCGACCCGACCATCTTTTCGGAGTTCGGAGACATTTTTGGCGACTTTTTCGGCTTCGGCGACCTGTTCGGCTCATCGTCCCGCCGCCAATCTTCCGCGCGCAGGGG
>JAPPFQ010000633.1 GCA_028875135.1 Acidobacteriota bacterium | reverse complement strand
CGAAATTCTTGTGGCGGGCCAGCTCGTGCAGAATATCGCTGGCCGGGGTGATGGGATAGCTGGCGTAGAAGAGGGGGCGTGCCAGCTTCTGAGAAGCCGCGATGAAGCCGAAAGCCGTGGCCTCGTTGCCAGTAATGTTGCGGTACTTGCCCGGAGCCAGCTTGGCGGTGCGAACCCGGTAGTGGGTGGTGAAGAGCTCGGTGGTGTCGGCGTAGTTGTAGCCGCTTCGCAAGGCCAAGCTGTTTACGGCCAGGATCTCGGGCCTCATCTTGAATTTGGCTTCGATCCAGGAAAGCGTGGGCTCCAGGGGACGATCGTACAGCCAGTAGGTAATTCCGAGCGCAAAGAAGTTCTTGCACCGGTCCGCATCCCTCCTGGGAAGATTCAACTCCTGGAGCGCCTTGCCGTTCAACTCGTTCAAAGGAACCGCAATCAGGCGATAACCCGACAGGCTCCCGTCCTCCAGGGGGTTGGACCCATAGCCCGCCTTCTTCAGATTCAAGGGCAAAAAGGAATTGGAATTGGCGATGACAATGCCCCCCGGCTCAAGATCCGACAAATGCACCCTGAGAGCCGCCGGGTTCATGGCCACCAGGACGTTAGGCTGATCGCCGGGAGTCCGAATGTCTCGACTGCTGAAGTTGATCTGGAAACCGCTCACGCCCGGCAGGGACCCGGCGGGCGCGCGAATCTCGGCCGGAAAATCGGGGAGGGTGCTGATGTCGTTCCCGAAGATCGCCGAGGTGTTGGTGAACTGGGTTCCGGTCAACTGCATGCCGTCGCCCGAGTCTCCGGCAAACCGGATGGTTGCGTTCTCGATCTCGACGACGGCCCGGTCCGGCTTGTGGTCTTTTTCGGTGGTTGTGGCAGGCACGGTGGCTGAGATTTTCGCTCCTTGAAGCTCAACTTCCCAATAGGACCCCGATACTGGCGAAATCCTTCTTCAGGCTCCGTCCGGCTCGCTGAAATTCTGATCGGGCCTGGGAGGAAGGGCCAGTACCTCCTGGGGATAGCACTCCAAGAGATAGTCGACGATATTGATCACGGACAGACAATCACAGACGCGATTGGCCGAATCGACCAGCGGAATATGGCGGTAACCGCCCTCGTTCATTAAACGAACCGCATCCAGCAGAGAATCGTCAGGACTCAGGACCGCCGGCTCCGGCGTCATGAGGTCACGAATCGGCCGTTCCAGGCCCGGCCGGCTGCGTCCGACCACCTTGCGAATCAGGTCTCTTTCGGTAAATATTCCCAGGAGGTTGGAGTCCACCGCCACCAAGGCGCAACCGTTGCGCCGTCGCTGCATGGTTGAGATGGTGTCCCCCAGACTTGTTTCAGGGGCCACGCAAACCATCTCCTTCAACTGCAGGTGCCGAATTTTGGTCTCGCGTAGGGTCAGCTCCACGCTCATGGCTTCAAACCCTGCATCTTCCATCCACTCCGGCCTGCCACCATCGAACTCGGTTAGCCCCATCATAACACATATATACCGCTCCAATGGCTTGCGCCCAGTAGGTGATCAACCCCGACCCCGCCCTGCATCGTAGCGCTGAATTCCAGGGTGAAACAGGGGTGCTCCAGACAAGTGATCAGTGATTAGTGGCTAGTGGTTAGCCCCGCATCCGCCCTGCCGTGCGGATCATACGAGAGTGAAACAGGGGAGTTCCGAGCAATAAGCTCAACCAATCGATCAAAAATACTAGCCACTGACCACTGATCACTAGTCACTTTTCGCCTAGCCGCGCTGCCGTCTCGGACGACGGGGCGTCTCATGAGAGGCAAAACACGGGTGTTCCAGACAAGCCGTGCCTCCGCCCTGGCGGGCGGATCATACGAGAGTGAAACAGGTTTGTATCAGTTGCTGAACGTGTCGATTAAACAACTATCCACTAACCACTGGCCACTATTCACTTTTCACCTATGCGCGCCGCCGTCCCATACGACGAGGCGGCTCATACGGGGCGAAACATGGGTGCTCCCGACATAGTCAATCGACCACCAGAACGGCCGTGCCCTGAATCGCTCCCGACCGCAGCGCCGACAGGGCCTGGTTGGCGTCGCTCAGAGCGAAGGAATTGACGTGGGTCGCGAGGGTGACCCGGCTGGCCAGCTCCAGAAACTCTTCTCCATCGCGCCGGGTGAGATTGGCGACCGAGCGCACCGCCCGCTCTCCCCAAAGGATCGAATAGGGAAAGGCTGGAATATCGCTCATGTGGATACCGGCGCAGATGACCGAGCCCCCCTTGGCCACCGCCCTCAGGGCCGCTGGAACCAGCTCCCCGGCAGGGGCGAAGATGATGGCGGCATTCAGAGGCGCCGGCGGCTCCTCACCCGATTCACCCGCCCAGAACGCCCCCGAGCGAAGAGCGAACTCCTGGCCGGCCCGGTCTCCGGCCCGGGTGAAGGCGTAGACCCGCCGGCCTTGGTGGCGAGCCGCCTGAACCAATAGATGGGCCGCGGATCCAAACCAGTAAAAGCCCACGCGCCGGGCCTCGCCGGTCATCCTCAGAGACCGGAAGCCGATCAGGCCCGCGCACAGGAGCGGGGCCGCCTGAACATCCCCATAGTCGGGGGGGAGGGGAAAACAGTAGCGCTCGTCAGCCGCCGCGTATTCGGCATAGCCTCCGTCCCGGTGATAGCCCGTGAAGCGGGCCCGATCGCACAGATTCTCTCTGGAGGACCGGCAGTAGCCGCAGCGGTTGCAGGTCCAGCCCAACCACGGAACCCCCACCCGGTCTCCCAGGCTCAGATGGCTGACCCTTGGACCGCAGCCGGCCACCGTTCCCACGATCTGATGACCGGGAACCAGCGGCAGCCTGGCCTCCGGCAGCTCGCCGTCCAGAATGTGGAGATCGGTGCGGCAGACCGCGCAGGCACGGACCCGCAGGAGCACCTGGCCCGGCCCGATCCCGGGCCTGGGCAGGTCCCGTTCAACCAGGGGCCTCCCCGGAGTCTCCAGAACCATGGCCTTCACGACGAAGCTCCGGTATTGGCGGAATTAGAATGTCGCAATGGGATTCAGAGGGGAGCCGGTAGCCCCCGGCACCGGCAGGGGGGCCACGGTCATGAGGAACTCCCACCGTTTCCTGGCCTGGGCGGCCTCGCCCACGGCTTCCAGGTCCAGAACGTCCAGGATAGGTGTTCCCATCCCCACAATCAGTACCATGTGAACCGGCAGGAAGGAATCCTTCACTTGAGAGGGCATGACGTCGGTGGCCAGATCGCTGCCCACGATGGCCACGTCGCGCTCTTTCAGCCAGGGCAGGCAGGACGCGTGCAGGCCGGCCGAATTCTGCATGATGTCCCACCCCCCCTCGGCGCGCCGCCTGGCCCAACGGCCGGTCCGTAGCAGTAGGGCATCTCCCGAGCCCACCCGGACCCCGGCCTTTTTCTCCCAGGCTTCCAGGTCTTCAGGATAGATGGCCTTGTCCCCCGGGAGATAGTCCACGCCCCAAAGGCGGGGCATGTCCATAAGGACAGCCCGGGTAAAGATTCCGTCCTTCATGGTGTGGACGGAAAGCTTGCCGGCCCCGCTCCGGGTGACTTCGTCCCTGGAGAAACCGTTGTACATCTTTCCCTGGTAAAAGAAGTGGCACAGGGCATCCATATGGG
>JAPPFQ010000273.1 GCA_028875135.1 Acidobacteriota bacterium | reverse complement strand
GCGACCTTCACTCCGGCAAAGCAAACACGATCAGGGCGCTTCCGCCCGGGAAGTCCTCCACCTCGGGCCAGAGCTGGGGCATCAGTCCGGCCACCGCCGATCCCCAGCCTGCCGGGACCGCGATGTACTGCCTCCCGTTGACCGCATAGCTGATGGGCGAGCCCCGGTGTCCCGAGCCCGTGTTGAAGCTCCAGAGCTTCTTGCCGGTTTCGGCATCCAGGGCGAAGAAATCTCCCTCGGGATCGCCGGTGAAGACCAGGTTGCCGCCGGTCGCCACCGCCGAGGCCAGCAGGGGGTACTTGGAGGTGTAGCTCCATTTCTTCTCCCCGGTCAGCGGATCCACGGCGTCGAGATGGCTGCCGGGCTCTCCCTTGGGAGTAGGCTTGAGCTCGAACACCCCTCCGAAGAAGGTCTCGCCCGGCCTGGGATCCTCCTTCTGCACGGTAAGGGTCTGACACCACTCGATGCCGGTGTTGTAGAACAGCCCCGTCTTGGGGCTGTAGGCCCCGTGGTTCCAGCTTCGGGCCCCGCCGATGGCCGGACAGACCAGGGTGGGCTTCCCCACCTCGGGCTCCATCCGTCCCAGCAGCTTCCCGGTCGAATCGATCCCCTCGATCCAGTTGAGGTTCTCGACGAAGCGCCAGGCGCCGATAAATTCGCCGTTGGTGCGGTCCAGGACCCAGGTGTACCCTCCCTTGTTGGGATTGATCAGGAGCTTGCGTTTCTTGCCGTTGACCGGCAGGTCGAGCAACACGCATTCGTAGGCGGTATCCCAGTCCCAGACGTCGTGGGGAATCTGCTGGTAGTACCACTTCAACTCCCCGCTGTCGGCATCCAGGGCCACGATGGAATCGGTATAGAGGTTGTCCCCGGTCCGGTCTCCGCCGTAGAAGTCGGCGGCGGGATTGCCCACTCCCCAATAGATCAGGTTCAACTCCGGATCGTAGGATCCCGTCATCCAGGTGGCCCCGCCTCCGTACTTCCAACTGTCCCCCTTCCAGGTCTCGTGGCCCTTTTCTCCCGGCCCCGGGATAGTCCAGAACCTCCAGGCCCGCCGGCCGGTCCTGGCGTCGAAGGCGTTCAGATAGCCCCGATGGGCCGAATCGCCCCCGGTGACTCCGACCACCACCTTGTCCTTGACCACCAGGGGCGCGCCGGTGATGTTGCAGCCGCACTGCTGCATGTTCTCGATCTCGACGTTCCAGACCTCCTCTCCGGTCTTGGCGTCCAGCGCCACCAGGCGGTTGTCGATGGTCCCCATGAAGACCAGTCCGTGCCCCAGGGCCGCCCCCCGGTTCCAGGGACCGTAGAGGAGGCCGAAGTCCTTGGGCTCGGGATGGTAGTAGTGCCAGATCTCCTTGCCGGTGACGGCATCCAGCGCAAAGACCCGGTTCCAGGGGGTGGTGATGTACATGACTCCGTCCGCCACCAAGGGAGTGCAGGAGAAACCACCGTCCACCTTGCCCGTCTGAAAGATCCAGACCGGCGCCAGCCGCTTCACGTTCTCCCGATTGATCTGATCCAGCGGACTGTAGCGCCAGGCGTCATAGGTCCCGGAATAGGTCAGCCAGTTCTGCGGCTCCTTGGCCGCTTCGATCAGGCGCCTGGAATCGACGGTTTCGGCCGAGGCGACCGGAAACACTGCAATCGAAAACAGCAAAAGGATTGAGGCGCTGAGCGCCCAAGCGGGTTTGGCAGGCATGGGGATCTCCGGTTTCCTGACCTTGCACGGGTGAGAGTCCACCCGGCGACGTGATCTTGGGAGCTATCACTAACACTTCCGGGTCGAAACTGTCAATGAAGGGGGGATGTGGAGAGGTTGCAGGCTGTGCTCCTGATATTCACTCACGGGACGCCGCGTTGGCCCCCCGCCGGTTCGACTGCGGGCGGGGCCCTTGTCTCACCGACTCCCCCTCAAGGGGGGAGTGATTCTTGAGGCCAGCACAAGGCTCCTTGCCCATTTCCCATCTCGTGGTAGCATGCTGGGCTTGGGTCGCATCCGCGACCGACCCAGGGAGCATTGACTCATGGCCGAATTGGGCAATTACCTGATCCTGCTGGTTGCCGGCTTCATTGCCGGCACCTTGAACGTGGTGGCGGGAGGGGGGTCCTTCCTGACGCTTCCGGTCCTGATCTTCCTGGGACTGCCGGCCATCGTGGCCAACGGGACCAACCGGGTGGCGGTCCTGACCCAGAACGTGGGGGCCGTGTGGAGCTTTCATCGGCATGGGGTCATGGACTGGCGAACCAGCCTTCGATCGGCGGCTCTGCCGGCGATGATCGGAGCCTGGCTGGGTGCCGAGCTTGCTCTTCTGATCGGGGATGAGGCCTTCAAGGACACTCTGGCCTTCCTGATGGTGGCGGTGACGCTATGGACCCTTTGGGACCCGCTCAAAGGAAAGCTGGGCTCCTCCGGACAACGACCATGGTGGGTGATTGCCGCCGCCTTTTTCGTGGTTGGCGTTTACAGCGGATTCGTCCAGGCCGGGGTGGGGTTCCTCATCCTGGCGGCCACCACCCTGTCGGGACTGGACCTGGTCAAGGGAAACGCGGTGAAGGTGCTGGTGATCCTGGCGACCATGGTCGTTTCATTGTGGATCTTCGCAAGCGAGGGAAAGGTGGATTGGCTTCTGGGTTTCGTCCTGGGCGCCGGAAACCTGGCAGGAGGATTGGTGGGGGTCAGGCTCACTGTCCTCAAGGGACACGGGTGGATCAAGAAGGTGGTGACCGCCACCGTCATCCTGTTCGCCCTGCGGCTGTGGTTCTTCGAGTAGCGGGCCGAACTCCGGAAACAGACGGAGTCTGGTTCTATTGGGGAAAACCTCCATGGAAAATCCCGACAACACTTCATTCCGCCGCAAGGTGACGCCGGGCAGAATCCTGCTGGCGGCCATCCTGTTGTCATTGGCGGTGGTGGCGGTCCTGCTGGTTCTGACCTACACGAAGCTGACCGACCTGAGCCGGGAGATGGCCGGGCTCAGGCGGGTGAGCAGAACCGTGGCCGAAACGGCCGAGAGCGCCAGGCGCCAGGCCGGACGGGCCGAGGAAAATGCCCTCAAGGCGGCTCTGGGGCGGGCCCGGGCCGAGGAAGAGGCCTCGGAGGCACGGGCAGCCGCGGCCAAGTCGAAGGCCGAAATGAGGGAGGCCAAACAGGAAGCCGAGCGGGCACGGCAGGAGGCCGCCCGGATACGCAAGGAGCGCGACCAGAAGCTGGACGCCATGCAGCAGGCGCTCAGCCAACTGGTGGAAACCCGGCGCACGGCTCTGGGCCTCATCATGAACCTGGACAGCGAGGCCATCCAGTTCGATTTCGACAAGGCCGACCTGAAGCCCCACAACAGGGAGCTGCTCAGCAAGATAGCAGGAATCCTGCTGACCTCGAAGGGACACCACATCTTTGTCTACGGACACACCGACGACGTGGGCACCCAAGCCTACAACCAGGAACTCTCGGAGCGACGGGCCAGGGCCGTGCGGGACTACCTGGTGGCCTCGTTCATCGATCCGGAGATCATCACGGCCGAGGGCTTCGGCAAGTCGAGCCCCCTGGTGGAGGGCACTTCGACGGATGCCCGAGCCAGGAACCGGCGGGTCGAGATCGCCATCGTGGACACGGTGCTGGAC
>JAPPFQ010000584.1 GCA_028875135.1 Acidobacteriota bacterium | reverse complement strand
CAAATCTAGGGAATAGGTCGCCACGAGATCAATGCCTTGGGTGTAGGATTCAAAGGCGTTGGTGAAAAACCGCACGCTTCTCACGCGACTTGCATCGACGCCTGCACTGGCCAGGGCGGCGACATCTTCAGGGGTGATAGCCTGAGCGCTGGTCAGCCCAATCCGGTTTCTGACTTCTATGTTGTAGTAGTCCAGGGTGACGGTCAGGGCATCGAGGGTCAGCACCGTCCCAACCGAAAAAGACATGGAGGTCTCCGGGGTCAGCGGTGTGGCGCCTTTCTGAAGCGCAATCGGGTGGGTGCCTGGAAGCGTCGGTGTTTCGACGAGTTGGTTCGTTTCGGGATCGAAGTTGTAGGTCGTATCCCGGTAGTTCGCCTGTCCCACGGTCGGCGCGCGAAACCCGGTCCCGATTGATCCGCGCAGCGCCAGATAGTCCTCAAGCAAGCTCCAGCGGGTGGCGAGCTTGCCGTCCAGGGACTCGCCGATGCCTTCGTGGTGCTCGAAGCGTCCTGCGGCGCTGAGCAAGACCTGTTCAATGACGTTGGCTTCGAGGTCGAGATAGGCGCCGAAGCTGCCCCGTTCGGCCTCTACCGCATTCTCCGGGCGGATAGCTGGATATGCCTGGCCTCCTATGCTGAAACCTTGTGCCGCGAGGCCGTACGCTTTCCGTTGCCCATCACATTCTCCGTTGTCATCAGAGCACCAGCCGTTCTTGTCACCGGATTCGATCTCATACTCTTCCTCGCGGTACTCCAGTCCGAAGGCGACATTCAGCGGGGAGTGGAAGACGCCAATGTCGAAGAGTCTGGAGAAATCCAGATTGAAGATCTTGTCCCGCTGCTCGTAGGCGCGTCCAAAGTATCCCGTCGGCATGGCCTCTCTGAGGCGGAGCAGTTGCGGGTTGACGGTGTTCCAGATGAAATATGTCGTGCGATGCTGGCCGAACGCGGCACTCATGTCGTAATTCCAGCCGTCGAGCAGCAGGGAGGCGCTCTGCAACGTCCCGCGCAGACCGAAGGTGATGCCCCAGTCTCGTACGTTGCCGCGCATCCGCGGCGTGAACCCGCCAGAAAGATTTTGGGCCAGCGCATAACAGTCCGGGTTGCCCTCCAGCGGGGCCAGCGCGGCCAAGCCGTTTTGCGTATAATCACGCGCCAGGATTGTCGGGCAGTTGCCAGTGCCGTCGGGCGTCAGGTCGGCGACCTTGAGACGCTCGCCGTCCAGATAGACTCCTGTCGTACCGGTCGGCGCGGACGGATGGGGGCCACGGAAATACCACGAGTCCAGAATCTCGCGTTCGGCCCAGTTGCCGAAGGCGTAGGCGTGATGAGAGGCGCCGAGGTCGAAGCCGAGGTTGCCGAAGAATTTATAGTCGTGCGGCACGTCCGGCGCGCCCCACACCATCGCGCGGTGCTTGACGGGAAGCCCGGCGCTTCGCAACGGCCTTTCAATATCGAGTTCATAGCTGCGGTCGGTCGAGTCGGCGTTGATGAACTCGAAGCTGAGGTTGGCAAAGCCGGCGTCGGTCAGCGGCAGCCCGATGTTGGCCGCCGTGCTCACCGAGTCGCCGTCGCCCTGGTAGTATTGCCCCCAGCGGGCTTCGACCGTCCCGCCCTCGGGCGCGTCGCGCAGCACGAAGTTCATCACCCCGGCTACCGCATCCGAGCCGTACTGGGCGCCCGCGCCGTCGCGCAGCACTTCGACGCGTTTGAGGGCGATGGACGGGATTGAGCGGATATCAACGCCGTGCGCCCCCTGCGCCTGGCCAAAGGTGAAGATGCTGATCGCCGAGGAGCGGTGGCGGCGTTTGCCGTTGACCAGCACCAGGGTCGAGTCCGGCGGCAGGCCGCGCAGCTTGGCCGGGCGGACTAGGGCGTTGGCATCGCCGATGGCGTGCTGGCTGATGTTGTAGGACGGAACGGTTGCGGCCAGGAGGTTGTTGAGGTCGCGCACGCCGTAGTGCTGGAAACTGTCGCCGTCGATAACATCGACCGGTACAGGCGAGTCTGCGGCCGAGCGGCCGGGCAGCCGGGAGCCGACGACTTGCAACTCGCCGAGGCCGATGACCTCATCTTGTTGCTCGGCCTCCTGGGCTCCTGCCGGCGCAAGGCTCGCCACAGGCAGCAAAAGGGCTAGCAGACCGCCCCACCGTGTCCTCCGTCTCATGGATACTCCTCTTTTGTTCGGTAACTTGTGGCTAAAAGTCAGCTCTCGGCCACCTCGGCGGCCGCGTCGGTAGCGTGGTCGTCCGAGATGCCGGCCTTTTTGAGTGCGTTGTAGAGCTTCATCAATGCAAGTGGGATGGCTCAGGCATAGCAGATATGCACTTGCCTCGCTAATCCAGGCCAGGGAGAACCCACAGCAAAGATGGCTCCGAGCCCAATACTACTGACGAAAAGCTGGGCGACCTCAACCCAGCTCGTCCTATTCGCAGCCTGGAGCGCTACAACCGCCTCGCGTGCCAACTGGACAAGTTCCGTTTCCATACTGTCCTGTCTACCAGAGGGCCAAAGATTTTTCCCCCTTTCACCTCAGCAAGAGGTAGGGGGAAAGCCTGCCGGTCGGTTTCACGGACGGCAGGCTGGCAGCCACACTGGAGGGCTGCTCACACGCTCCTGGGGTGTGGGACGGGGAAGGACCAGGAACGGTGTCGGGATGGTCTACACGATCCGGCCTCCCCTGTCACTACCAGCAGATGCCCCGGGGGCCGTGCGCAGCGGTGCGGGGCAAGCTCGACATAGAGGAAGGGCTAGGGATATTGGTCCACGATGACGGGTCAAGAGTACAGGCGATCAAACCGAGCGCAGATTTCCTCGGCCTCTTCACGGAGCCGCCGCTCAGCTGGGTGTCTGGTAGCCATCACCAAGGCAAGCACGGCCCGTTCCTGGCCCGTCGCAAAGATCTCCTGAGCCCGGCGAATCCGCAGCAACACCTCATCGAGCGTGATCTGATGCCCCTGGTTGAGGATCGTTTGGGCGCAAGCGGCTTGGGACAGTCGGCCGAGGGAGGCGGCACGAAACGTCCAGAAGCAGCGGACGAACAGCTGCTTGCCCACGCTTTGGAGACACTCAGTGAGTTGCGTATCGTCCATGAATTCCCCCCCCCTCTCCAGCCGTAGGAATAACACAGAGAGCCAGGAAGGATAATCCCATGAAAAACGTAGTGCCCTGGATCGCCGCCGGCGCAGAGCGGACACTTTGGGCGTTATCAGCCGCTCAGCGCGCCCAGCAGCGCCCCAGAGCGGCTCCAGGCCCCTCAGGAGGGAACGGGGCGGGCCGCCCGCCGCACGGGGCACACGGCGGCCCGGCGGCCCGTTCTGGCGGTCCCAAGGTGGCCTCTTGGAGTGTGCTCAGAGGCGCTGGGCAAAGTTGACACTTTGCGCGTTATCAGACGTAACCGGCCCAGCGGCTGAGACGCGGTCTAGGAAAATTAGAGACTTACGCGCCGAGGCCGACAAGGCCCGGCTGAACAAATCGCGGGTGAAACGGCAGATCGGCCGAAGATTGTTCAGTTCGGCCGCCGGCCGCTGAGTTAGAGCGGACACCTTTGCCCGGCTGTGCTAGGATTCGGGCCATGCCGACCTGGCGCAAGAACCCGCTGATCTATGACGACAAGAAGTGGCAGAA
>JAPPFQ010000276.1 GCA_028875135.1 Acidobacteriota bacterium | reverse complement strand
TCAGTGGTCAGACCCCCGCCCTGGCGGGCGGATCATACGAGAGTGAAACAGGTTTGTTCCAGTTGCTTAACGTGTCGATCCAACAACTAATCACTAGCCACTGACCACTGACCACTAATCACTAATCACTGATCACTGACCACTTCCTCCCACTGACCAGACTCCCAGGAACGTTCCACCGCCGTGTGCACGGCGGCCACCTCGGCGGCTTCCCGAACGCCCGGCGTCGCCTGCTTTCCCTCCAGGATCGACTTGACGAAACGGGAAGCCTCGATGGTTTTCAGGTCCTCGTATCCCAGACTGGTGCCCTGCCCTGGATTGAAGTGGCCGTGAAACGGATACTCGGGGTTGCTGAACAAGCGGGTATATCCCTGCCGGAGCGGTTCCCGTCCCGGATTCACATAGACCTGCAGCTCGTTCATTCGCTCGAAATCCCAGACCACCGAGCCGGTGGCGCCGTTCACCTCGAATTTCAACTCCTGTTGCGGACCGGTGATGATGCGGCAGGCTTCGAAGCTCCCCCGGGCGTCGTTCTCGAACTGAACCAGGCCTCCCACGTAGTCCTCGTTGGTGACCGGCTGGCGCTGCACGCGGGAACCCTGCCCCCCGGCCCGAGGGCGGCTGTTGATCCAGGTCTTTCGATTGGCCACCACCCGCTCGATGGGACCTACCAAAAAGTGGGCCATGTCGGTGGTGTGCGAAAGCATGTCGTTCAACACGCCGGTCCCGGAGACCGATCGATCGAAGCGCCAGGAGATGGATTCCTCCGGATCGCGGGCATAGCCTTCGAAATAGCGGCTGCGGAAATGAGTGAGTTCACCGAGGTAGCCCGCCCGGATGAGCTGCCTGGCGTATTGAACCATGGGCGCCCACCGGTAGTTGAAGCCCACCAGCGTCAGCACGCCGCATTCTTCAACCACCTTCCGGATGGTTACCGTCTCTCCTGGAGTCCTGCCCACGGGCTTCTCGCAGAGGATGTGCTTGCCCGCCCGGGCCGCCGCGCTCACGATGGCCAGGTGGCTGTCATTGGGCGTGGTCACGCTCACCGCCGCGATCCGATCGTCCTCGATCAGCGCGGACCAGTCGGTGGTGTGGCCCTCGAATCCGTGCCGGCCGGCCCCTTCCCGAGCCCGCTCGGCTACGGCATCGGCGCAGCAGACCAGGCGCACCTCCGTATCCAGTTCCGGGAAGCGGTCTCGAAGCTGGCGGTAGGCCCGGCTGTGGGTGTTTCCCATCCACCCCATGCCGATGACGCCCACACCCAATGAGTTCATGGAGTCTATAGCCAGGGCGGACTTTCCTCGGGCATGGTCCTGATGAGAAGAGGCTTGAGGAACTCGACGCTCTTGACGATTCCCTCGGGGGCGCTCATCAGGGAATCCTCGTGCTCGATGCTCAGCACCCCGTCGTAGCCGACCGATCGCAAGGCGCTGAGGAATTCCCGCCACCACAGCTCTCCGTGGCCAAACCCCAGGGTCCGGTATCCCCAGGACCTCTCCAGGACCAGGTGCATGGGAGTCAGGTCTATTCCTCCACTCAAGGCCATCTTGTGGCGGTCGATCCGGGTGTCCTTGGCGTGCACGTGGAAGACGAAGTCGGAGCCCAGGTTCTGAACCACCCAGCTCGGTTCCATCCCCTGATAGAACAGGTGGCTGGGATCCAGATTGGCCCCCACCGAGGGACCGGCGATCTCGCGCAGCCGCAGCAGCCCCGGGGTGTTGAAGACCGACTGGCCGGGGTGCATTTCGATGGCGACCCGGACTCCGCGGTCGGCCGAATGCCGGCCGACCTTCTTCCAGAACGGTGTCAGGACTTCATCCCACTGCCACTCGAGAAGGTCCAGGAATTCCTGCTGGAAGCTGTGGGCCACCCAGTTGGGGTAGGGAGTCCCGCTGGGGTCTCCCGGGCAGCCACTCATGGCCACCACCGTATCCACTCCCAACTTTTCAGCCAGATCAATGCAATTGAAGAGGTCCTGGCCGTGTTTCCGGCCTCGCTCCGGGTTGGGGTCCACCGGGTTTCCGTTGCAATTCAAGGCGCTCACGACCAGGTTGCGGCTGTCGACGGCAGCCTTGAACTCCGAGCGCGCCCCCGCATCGGACAGCAACCGGTCGGCGTCGCAGTGGGTAGCCTTGGAAAATCCCCCGGTGGCGATTTCAACGGCTTCGATCCCCTGCTCCACCACCCAGTCCAGGGCGGCTGTGAAAGACAGGTCGGGAAGTCCGTCGGTGAATAATCCTATTTTCATGGTTGGCTCCTGGGCAGCGCCCTAGTATTCACTTGGGGAAAAGGACTGTAACCGGGCACGTTGATGCCGATCTTGAAGAGGCTCTTGCCGGCGGTCACATAAAGGGTTTTCTTGTCGCCTCCCCCAAAAGTCATGTTGGTCACCACGTCTTCCGGGATGGGTATCCTGTCCAATAGCCTACCCTGAGGAGAAATCACGTAGATCCCCGCCGGATTGGCATTGGATTCTCCCTCCCTTTTCGGCAAGGTAATTCCGGCAGCCGTCCACAGGTTTCCTTGCATGTCAACGCGGAGACCGTCCCCCGGCCGCCCCACGCCGAAGTCGTAGACCAGGGTTTGTCCGGAAGGCACACCCCCTGGATCGAGCTCGAACCTCCAGATCTTTCGGGCTCCCCCAGGACTGATGTTGTAGTCGGCTACATAGAGAAAACGGTCGTCCGGACTGACCGCGATCCCGTTGGGCTGCTGGATTGCCGGCTGCTCCAAAATTCTGGAGACTCTACAGTCGCAGTCCAGGCGATAGACGGCTTCGACATCCATCTCCATGGTGGAACGGTCGCCATAGCAGGGATCGGTGAAATAGATGCGTCCCTTTCGGTCGATGGCCAGGTCGTTGGGGCTATTGTAACGCCGACCCTCAAATCGTTCGGTCAGCACCTCGACCCGGCCGGTTTCCAGGTCGGTGCGTACCATCCGGCGCCGGCCACCCGGCCCCATTTCGCAGCCCTCGCAACTGACCAGCCTCCCCCGGCTGTCGAACAGGTTTCCATTGGTCCTGCCGCTGTCGGCCCTGAAGACGGAAAGTTGCCCGTCCGCCGCAAGTTTCATCACCCGATTGTTGATGATGTCGCTGAAGTAGACGCTCCCGTCGGAGTGGAAAGCCGGTCCCTCGGCAAAGGCGATCGTTGCGGCCCGGCTCAGCCGGGCGCCGGTTTTCAGGAACCGCCGGGGCGACGGCAGGCGGGCTCGATCCGCCGGGTTCGGGTCCGACGTTTCCCTCGATCGGGCTGCATCCATGGCGGCACCGGAGTGTGGGGAGGCTTTCGTCAGCACGGGTGTCTTCGGGGATCGGCGGAAGCCTCCAGCACCAGGATGGCCGGCTCGTTCCATCCCGCCGGTCCCGACGAGAGCCGTACGGTTGTGGACCGCGCATGGATCAAGGCGTCGGCGGGGCGGGTCTTCAGGAAGTCGCCCAGGGGGCGCATCCTGCTGGGCCACCACAGCAAGTAGTGCATGGGGATGATCCACCGCGGTTGCAATTGGTCGATGAGTCTCGACAGCTCTTCCAGAGTCAACGTGTTGGCCTGACCGGCGATGGCCAGCAGGACATCGCACTTGCCCTCGAAGACCGACAGCTCGGCCGGGCTGGGGCCGTAGCCCAG
>JAPPFQ010000122.1 GCA_028875135.1 Acidobacteriota bacterium | reverse complement strand
GGCATGGGCAGGGCCATGATGGGAACCGGAACCGCCAGCGGCAAAGACCGTGCCGCCGAAGCCGCCAATCGAGCGATCGCCTCGCCCCTTCTGGAGGATATCTCCATTCAGGGAGCAAAGGGAATATTAATCAACATTACGGGATCGGAGGAGCTTCTGCTTCACGAGGTCAGTGAATCGGCTTCCATCATCCACGAAGCCGCCGACGAGGATGCCAATATCATTTTCGGCGCCGTGATAGACAACAAGATGACGGACCATATGAAGATCACCGTAATTGCCACCGGATTCGACAGCAATGGCGCTGAGTCGACGATGCAGCCATCGGTCGGAGATTCCGTGGAAACGGAAGATTCTTACAGCCTGTCTTCAAACCCGGCCGCCACGGCGCCCGAGGCGGTGACCGTTCCGGAATCCGGGGTCCCGCCGGGCCAGGGTCGTCCCTACGACCCGCGCGACTTCGAGGTTCCCGCCTACCTCCGCCGCAAATTCGACGATTAGAGAAGCCGGTGGGCCCGACCCGGCGCAGGTGAAGACCTCATGGGGGTCCAAATCGATGCCGCCATCATCGACTCGATGGTGGAGCATGCCCGATTGGAGGCCCCGCTGGAATGCTGCGGCCTGCTGATGGGACAGGCAGGGCGGATCACCCGGCTTCGCAGGATGCGCAACCTGGCTCAAAGCCCCGTCCGCTACGAGATGGCTCCCCGGGAACTGTTTCAGTTTTTCAGGGATCTGCGAGTCTCGGGTCTGCAGCATCTCGGAATCTACCACAGCCATCCCACTTCCGAGGCCTATCCATCGGCGACCGATATCGCCCAGGCCTTCTATCCCGACTGCGCCTATTTCATCATTTCCTTGCTTCCTCCGGATCGTCCCGCTGTCAGAGCCTTTTCCATCATGGAGTTGGTTGTCGCGGAGCGGACGATCCAGCAGATCTGAATAGACCGATTCCCGCTTTGTCATTCGAAATTCTTCGGTTAGCATTTTGAATGGCGTTTGAATCCGGGGTTCAGCCGTTCCGCTCAGACGCTAAGGGGTTGAAACACGTCGAGGCTTCCCCTACAGCGGAGGCATTCAGCCATGAGAATCGGGATGAGAGCGTGGAGAGAGTTGGCGACGGCCCTGTCGCTGACCGGAGTGGGTGTCGCGGTCTTTGCTCCCGGGGTGGAAGCCACCACGGTCAAGCAGTTCAGCCTGGAGCAGATGGTCCGCGGGTCCCACCGAATCATGCTGGGCCGTCGCGTTTCTGAGGAGACCTACTGGAACAAGAGCCGAACGCGGATCTACACCGCGACCCGGTTTGCGGTGACCGAGGACTTGAAGGGAGAGTTCCGGGAAACAGCCACGGTGGTGACCGTGGGCGGCACCGTTGATGGTATGACCCTGGCGGTTTCGGGAACGCCCAGTTTCGGGGATCACGAGGAAGTGCTGCTCTTCCTGGAAGCCGGCAAGGGCGGGAATTGGATCCTCATGGGACTCTCCCAGGGCATGTTCCGCATCACCGTCGATCGCCGGGGAGTCAAAACAGCCCATCATGCGTCCTCCGGGCTTCACCTGATCCCGGGTTCGCCCGAATCGTCTTCACAAACACCGATTCCCAATCGGGCCGCGCTGGATCAACTGCTGAGCAGGATCCGGCAGCTCGTCGGCAACTCCGGCAAGTAACCGTTGGGATGGACTCTTGAGGAGCCGTATTTCGTGTCATCCAGTTCAGCCAGGAGGAAGACCGGCGGAGGGCCGTTGAGAGGTTGTGTCCAATCGGGGAACCCTTGCCGGCACGGCAAGGCTTGCCGGCTGGTGCTCCTCTGTTTTCTGGCTGCGGTTTGCGCCTGGTGGAATGCCCGCCTGCCTGCCCTGGCCTTCGTTCCTTTCCTCAGCGGCGCCAAGTGGAAGACCCTTCCCGTTGCCTACAAGATCCACCAGGGAGGTCTTCCCTCAACCGGCAACCGCAGCGAATTCGCTGCCGTCCACGCCGGCTTTGAAGCCTGGGAAAACATAGAGGATTCGGCGATCACCTTTTCCTACGACGGGACGACGGAGACCGGTGTCGGCGCCTTGGACTACACCAACCTGGTCTCGTTCCAGGACGACAGCTTCGACTTCGGCTCGGGGGTGGTGGCGGTGACTCTTACCTATTATCCCGGCAATGTCGAGGAACCCCCAATCCTGGATGCCGACATCCTCTTCAATCCCAACCAGATCTTCTCGAGCGACGGCGCCCCGGGCACCTTTGATCTCCAGTCGATTGCCACCCATGAGGTCGGACACCTCCTGGGGCTGGACCATTCGGCCATCGTGTCCGCCACCATGAATCCATTGGCCGGCATTGGTGTGACCTTTTTCCGGGTACTGCACTCCGACGATCGAGTCGCCTGCTCGGTCCTTTATCCCGAGTCCGAATTCAGCCGTTCCACCGGAGGGATTGCGGGAAGCGTCCTGCTGGACGGCGCCGGGGTCTACGGCGCCCACGTTGTGGCCCTGGATGAGGAGGGAATAGCGGTCACCTCCGCCCTTTCCGGAGAAGACGGCAGCTACAGGATTTCAGGCCTGGCGCCAGGTTCCTATAGGCTCTACGCCGAGCCCCTGGATGGTCCGGTGCTGGAACGCAACATTATCAAGCCCCGTAATTCCCCGGACTTCAACACCCGGTTCGCCACCACCTTCCTGGGGAGTGGGTCGGACAGCCAGGTCGGGGAGCCGGTGGCGGTGGCTGCCGGCTCCACCCTTGCGGGCCAGGATATCTCGGTCTCGCCTCCGGCCTTGCCTCACCTGAATCTCGACGACCCCTATCTGGGTAGTCGCCTCCATAGGGGCGAGAAACGATCGATTCGAGTCTTTGGGGATGGACTGGGTTTTGGGAGCAGGTACTTCCTGCTGGGAGAGGGAATAGCCTTGGAATCGCCCAGGACAATCGGTGGCAGCGGAGCGGAAATTCAAGTTGTGGTGGAAGGCGGCGCAACCTTGGGTTCGAGGAGTCTGTTCGTTGAGAAAGGGGATGCCCTGGCGGCCTTGAGCGGGGGGTTGGACGTGACGCGTCCAGGCCCGGAGGTTTCCGGCATCGCTCCCCGTTCGGGCCCACGTGCGGGGGGAACTCCCGTAACCGTCACCGGTTCGAACTTTGATCGCGACGCCATAGCGAGCCTGGACGGCATCCCCCTGAGCGAACAAAAATGGCTGAACTCGGGGATGATTCAGGGGACCACCGGGCCCAATCGCTGCGGTTCTTACACCCTGCTGGTGATCAATCCCGACGGCAGCAGCGACCGCCTGGAATCGGCCTTCGATTCCGTATCGCCCGCGCCCACCATCGCTTCCCTGACCCCCGCGTCAGCCGAGGTCACGTCTCTGGTCACCATCTCCGGGCGCAACTTCGATCCGGTAGCAGAGTACAACCGGGTTCGCTTCAATAACCATCCGGCGGAAGTAATCTCGGCAACGGCAAGCCGGATCGTCACGCTGGTTCCCTTCGGCGCCACCAGCGGTCCGATAACAGTGGAGGTCTGCGGCAAGGTTGCCACCAGCGGCGAGTTCACGGTGCTGCCGTTGCAGCCCAGCCGCAACCGCCCTCAGCCGAAATTTTCCTACCTGAATCTGAGCCGGGACCCGGAAGCTTCCCGGTTGGAGTACCG
>JAPPFQ010000060.1 GCA_028875135.1 Acidobacteriota bacterium | reverse complement strand
CCTGGAAAGTGCTCACGCCGTCGCCGAGGTCATGCGGATGGCTCCCGGGCTCCGGGAACAGGACCTGCTGCTGGTGAACCTGTCCGGCCGGGGCGACAAGGATGTCCAGACGGTGGCGGCCGCCGATTCGGGGTGAGCGGAAAAAACGATCCACGAAGGAACACGAAGAAATACGAAGGGCCACGAAGAAAAAACAAAAGCGGAACGTCCCCAGCGCTGAAACCTCCTGAGCGCTGCACGACGAATTATGCCAACGGCGCGATGGGTAGAGAAATGACCCGCATTGGGCAGATGTTCGACCGGGCTCGGCAGCAGGGAAGAGGTGTCTTTATTCCTTACGTCACTTTGGGCGACCCCGATCTGGAGACTTCCCGGAGAGTCGTGCTGGAATTGGAAGCGGCGGGCGCCGACCTGATCGAGTTGGGTGTCCCCTTCTCGGACCCCCTGGCTGACGGTCCGGTCATTCAGAGAGCCACCGAGCGGGCCTTGGCTCGAGGTTTCACTCTGGAGAAGGGGTTGGCGTTGGTGGCGGACCTGCGCCGCCAAACCCAGGTTCCATTGCTGCTCTTCAGCTACTACAATCCGTTGTTTGCCTACGGGTTCGAGAGGCTGGTCGCGGCGGCCAAGCAGCGGGGAATCGACGGTTTCCTGATTACCGATCTCTCTGTGGAGGAGGCGGAGGGTCCCTTGCAGGTGCTCCGAGGAGCGGGGCTGGATTCCGTTTTCCTGGCGGCTCCCACCAGCACCGACGAAAGGATCCGGAAAATCGCAGCCTACTCCTCCGGGTTCATCTATGCGGTCTCCCGCACCGGAGTGACCGGGGCGCGAAAATCGCTTTCGGACGAAGTCCAGTCCCTGATCCGAAAGATTCGTTCGCAGACCTCCCTTCCGGTTGCCGTGGGGTTCGGAGTCTCGGAGCCGGATCATCTCCGCCAGGTATGGTCCCGGGCCGAAGGCGCGGTGGTAGGGAGCGCCATCGTCGGCTGTATCGAGCGGAATCTGGGTCAGCCCGATCTGGCGCAACGGGTTGGGGAGTTTGGGCGGTGGCTCAAGGGAGGGTGTTAGACCATGGATATATCCGATTGGCGAAAGCGCATCGACGAGGTCGATGCCAAGCTGGTCGACCTGTTGTCCGATCGTTCGGGTTGCGTGATGGAAATCGGCAAGATCAAGAGCCGCCGGCAGCTTGCGGTTCGAGATCCCCAGCGGGAAGAGCGAATCCTTGGGCGAATCGTCCGCAACAACAAGGGTCCTCTTGCCGACGAAGCGGTGGCCAGGATCTTCGAGACCATCATTCACGAGTGCATTCAGTTGGAGGAGCAGTCCAGTGAATAAAGTCATTGGCGATGCCAACCGGGCGATCGGCGACATCGGCGACGGCGCCACCATCATGATGGGCGGCTTCGGCCTGTGCGGCATTCCCGAAAACCTCATCCAGGCGTTGCGGGACCAGGGGACCGGAGATCTGACGGTGATCAGCAACAACGCCGGCATTGACGATTTCGGCATCGGAATCCTGCTGGAAAAGCGCCAGATCCGGAAAATGATTTCGACCTACGTGGGGGAGAACCGGCTCTTCGAAGAACTGGTGCTCAAGGGTGAGCTGGAAGTGGAGCTGTGTCCCCAGGGAACCTTCGCCGAGCGTATCCGCGCCGGAGGGGCCGGGATCGCCGGATTCTACACGCCCACGGGCTACGGGACCGTGGTTGCCGAGGGAAAGGAAACCCGTTCCTTTGAAGGCAGAAACTACGTCCTGGAGCTTCCCCTCAAGGCGGACTTCGCCTTCGTCAAGGCCCATCGGGGAGACGGTGCCGGCAACCTGGTCTATCGGAAGACCGCCAGAAACTTCAACCCCCTGATGGCCATGGCCGCCCGGGTCACCATCGCCGAAGTGGAGGCGCTGGTGGAACCGGGAGATCTGGATCCCGATACCGTCCATACACCGGGAGTTTACGTGGATCGGATCTTTGAAGGGGTCGAGTACGAAAAGCGTATCGAGAGACGAAGAGTGAGGGATTGACATGCCGGACCAAAGACGCGATGCCATCGTGCGGCGGGCCGCCCGGGAGTTGAGGGACGGGTTCTACGTCAACCTGGGGATCGGACTGCCCACCCTGGTGGCGAACCATATTCCCGAGGCCATGAGCGTCACCCTGCAGTCGGAGAACGGCCTGCTGGGAATGGGGCCTTATCCGACCGAAGATGAGGTGGATCCGGATCTCATCAATGCGGGCAAGGAAACGGTAACGGCCTTGGAGAGCGCCTCCTACTTCTCCAGCGCTGAATCCTTCGACATGATCCGCGGCGGACACATCGATCTCACCATCCTGGGTGCCATGGAGGTGGACGAGCATGGAAACCTGGCCAACTGGATGATCCCCGGAAAGATGGTCAAGGGCATGGGGGGAGCCATGGACCTGGTGGCGGGGGCCAAGCGGGTGATCGTGGCCATGGAGCATCGGACCCGGAAAGGCGGTCCCAAGATCCTGCCCGAGTGCCGCCTCCCTCTCACCGGTGTGGGAGTGGTGGACCGGATCATCACGGAAATGGCGGTCCTGGACGTGACTCCGCAGGGGTTGCGGCTGGTGGAAATTGCCGAAGGGCTGAGCCTGGATGAAGTCCGGCAGGCGACCGCGGCCCGTTTCTCGGCAGACCCCGATCTCAAGACAATTCAAGCCTGATCCGGAATGGAACCGGGACAGCCCGCTGTCCTAGAGGTGTTGCCGGTAGAACCCGATCATGCGGGTCCAGGTGTCTTCGGCGTCCGCCTGGTGGTAGACGTCCGGCCGGACCTCGTTGAAGAAGGCGTGGTCCCGTTGGGGATAGATGTGGAACTCGACGCTCTTCCCCGCGTCCCGGAGGGCCGTTTCCAGTTCCCGGACCGCCTGAGGGGGCACGAAGGCATCCTTTTCACCAAAAAAGCCAATCACCGGTGCCTCCAGAGCAGGGATATCCGGTTGCACGTTGGGATGGATGCCGTAGTAGACCACGCAAGCTCCGATGCCGGGATTGGCGCAGGCGGCGTAGAGTGAGAGCTGCCCTCCCATGCAGAAGCCCACGCTGCCCACCCGCGATCCGCGCGTCTCCTTCAGGCCGAGGAGGTAGTCGACCGATCCCGCCAGGTCTCGAGCGGCTGCTTCGATGTTCAGCGCCATCATGAGCTTGCCGGCTTCGTCGGGGCTCTTGGTGGATTGGCCGTGATACAGGTCCGGAGCCAGGGCCACGAAGCCTGCCTGGGCAAGACGATCGGCAACCCCCTTGATCTGGTCCACCAGTCCCCACCACTCCTGAAGCACGACAACGCCCGGGCCGCCCGCGGCGGGCCTGGCCAGGTATCCCCGGCATTGGTCCCCGTTGCTCGAGAAAGTCACCATTTCGCCAGCCATCTTCACCTCTCCATTGTCCTGTGGGAGCTCCTCGGAGGTCGATATCGATCCGACCAGCGCTCCCGGTCGGCGGAAGTATACCACGTTGCCGCTGGGCTATTTCCGTGGCCCGCCGACTCGCCGGGCCTCGAGCCGCATTTCTCGCCCCGGGGGCACGGTCGCAGAAGTTTTTCCCTCAGCGGGTGCTCGCGGCCTAGCCCATGTTTGACATTTGCAAGCGCAAGTTCTTTGTTTTCAACACCGGTTT
>JAPPFQ010000106.1 GCA_028875135.1 Acidobacteriota bacterium | reverse complement strand
ATCATGGGACGGGCGTGGTCATCGGCGAGACGGCCGTGGTCGACGACATGGTCTCCATGCTGCACGCGGTGACGCTGGGAGGAACGGGCAAGGAGAGCGGAGACCGTCATCCCAAAGTCCACCGCGGGGTCTTGATCGGCGCCGGCGCCAAGATCCTGGGGAACGTGCACGTGGGCGAGGGCGCCAAAGTCGGAGCGGGCAGCGTGGTCCTGGCCGATGTTCCACCCCACTGCACCGTCACCGGGGTTCCGGCCAAGGTGGTGGGATGCCCCGACGTGGATGAGCCGGCGGTCGAGATGGACCACCAGATTCCCGAGAACACCAGCCTCCATCCCTGAAGCACTCGGCGAATACCCACCATGAAACGTACGGTCCTTGTCCTCCTGATGGTCAGTTGGCTGGCCTGCGGTCGTTCATCGGCTCCGGAGCCGGGCTTCGTGCCGCTGTTCGACGGCAAGTCTCTTCGGGGCTGGCAGCCGGTGGGGAAGGTGGGTGAGGGCTACCTGGCGGAGGACGGAGTGTTGATCTGTCCCGCCGAGGGTGGGGGAAACCTCTTCACCGAGCGGGAGTATGCGGACTTTGTCCTGCGCTTCGAGTTTCGCCTGCAGGAAGGCTCCAACAACGGCGTCGGCATCCGATCTCCACTGGTCGGGGATGCCGCCTACCAGGGCTTGGAAATCCAGGTCCTCGACAACCACTCGCCCCGCTACAAGGACAAGCTCCGCCCGACCCAGTATCACGGATCGGTCTATGACCTGGCGCCGGCCAGGCGGGGGTTCCTGAAGCCGACGGGCGAGTGGAACCGGGAGGAGATCCGCGCCGTGGGACGGCAGATCACGGTGACCCTGAACGGGACGGTCATCGTCGATTTCGACCTGGATTCGGTGACCGACCCCGAGGTCCTGGAGAAACACCCCGGAGTGACCCGGCAGAGCGGCCACATCGGATTCCTGGGGCACGGGACCAAGGTCGAGTTCCGCAACATACGCATCAAGGAAATTCGCCAAGAGTCTCGACTGTAAGGTGAGCATTGCGGGCTCACCACAAAAAGCACAAAACGGCCTTTCTGATTTGGCTCTGCTCCTTTTGTGTTTTTGTGCCTTTTGTGGCCATTCCCGACAAACGTCCCGCTGCCGAATCTTGCTAACGCCTTGTATTCGTGTCTATTCGTGTTCATTCGTGGTTCGTCTTTTTTCAGCGACGGGCAGTTTGTCCTCGTATGATCCGCGCGGCAGGGCGGGGCTCGGCTAGTCTCTTCTCCGGGCGCCGGTCTTCAGTCTCAAGCCCAACGGTCTGAAAGAGCCTCCCATTGTCGGTTCCTGCCAAGGCTCCGGAACGATTTCTGGGGCGGGTCGAATACTATCGCAAGTATCGCCCGGGCTACCCTGAGGGTCTGCTCGAATGGCTGAGGGAACTGTCGGCCCTGAGGCCTTCCTACCGCGTCGCCGACATCGGCTCCGGGACGGGGCTGCTGGCCGAGCGCTTCCTCCGGCACGGCTACCCCGTGGCGGGTGTCGAGCCCAATCCCGAGATGCGGCAGACGGCTGAAGCCCGCCTGGAGCGCTACTCCCGCTTCCGGAGCATCGAAGGGCGCGCCGAAGCCACCACCCTCGACAGCCGTTCGATGGATCTCATCGTCGCCGGCCAGTCCTTTCACTGGTTCCAAATCGACCGGGCGCGAGAGGAGTTCCGACGCATCTCCGACCCGTCAGCCTTTGCGGTGCTGGTCTGGAACCAGCGGAAGACCGAGAAGACGGGATTCCTGAGGGACTACGAAGAGCTGCTGCTGCGCCACGGAACCGACTACGCCCGGGTTCGCCACCAGAACATCGGCGAGGACCAGTTGCAGACTTTCTTCGGTCCGCAAGCATTTCACAGGAAGATTCTGGCCAACTCTCAGGTCTTCGACCGGGAGGGACTCATCGGTCGCACCCTCTCCTGCTCTTTCGTGCCGCTACCCGGACACCCCGGCCACCTGTCCCTGATGCGAGCGCTGGACCGGATTTTCGAGGAGTGGCAGGTCGAAGGAAGGGTCACCTTCGAATACGACACCCTGGTCTATGCCGGCAGGCTGCACCCGCCGCAGCCGTGACCCGGAACCCTCATCCCATGACCGACTCGTCGCCCGCGGACCGGACCGAAACGGATCTCGAACGGCTGGACAAGCAGACCCTTTGGCACCCCTTCACTCAAATGAAGGAGTGGATGGAATCTCCTCAACTGGTGATCGAGCGGGGCCGGGGAGTCTACTTGTACGACACCCGGGGAAGGAAGTATCTGGACGGAGTCTCTTCGCTCTGGGCCAACATCCACGGCCACTCCCACCCCCACATCGTGCGGGCCATCCGCCGCCAACTGGATCGCCTGGACCACAGCACCCTGCTGGGACTGACCAACGTTCCCGCGGTGCAACTGGCCGGTAGGCTGGTCGAGCTGACGCCCTCCAACCTGACCCGGGTCTTCTTTTCCGACGACGGGGCCACGGCCGTGGAGATCGCCCTCAAGATGTCGTTCCAGTACTGGAGAAACCAGGGCCCGAGAGGGGAATCCAAGAAGAAGTTCGTGGCCTTCTCCAATGCCTACCACGGAGACACCCTGGGATCGGTGAGCGTGGGCGGCGTCCGGCTCTTCCACGAGATCTTCCGGCCGCTGCTGTTTCCCACCATCAAGGTGACTTACCCCTCTTGCCATCGATACCTCCCGGGAAAACAGCCGCCGCACCCTGAGATCGATCACCTCAGCGAGGTCGAGCAGGTGCTGCGCACCCGCCATCGCGAGATCTGCGGCCTGGTGGTGGAGCCGATGATTCAGGGGGCCGGGGGAATGGTGCCCATGCCGGAGGGCTACATGGGAGGGCTGGCCGGGCTGACCCGACGCTTCGGAGTGCACCTGATCCTGGATGGGGTGGCTACCGGATTCGGCAGAACCGGCACACTCCTGGCCCTGGAACACGAGGGCATCCGGCCGGATTTCGTGGCCCTGGCCAAGGGAATCACCGGAGGCACGCTGCCGTTGGCGGCCACCCTGACCAGCGAGGAGATCTTCGAGTCCTTTCTGGGCGAGTACGAGGAATTCAAGTCCTTTTTTCACGGGCATACCTACACCGGGAATCCGCTGGCCTGCGCGGCGGCCCTGGCCAACCTGGAGGTCTTCGGCAAGGAGAAGACGCTGGAGAAGTTGCAGGGAAAGATCGCCTACCTGACCCGGGCCTTGCGGCGCATGTGGGAACTGCCCTGCGTGGGGGACGTCCGGCAACTGGGGTTCATGGTGGGGATCGAGCTGGTCCGGGACCGCGGCAGCAGGCAGCCCTTTCCGGTGGGACGCCGCATGGGCCACCGAGTGGTCTTGCAGGCCCGGCGGCGAGGCGTCCTCCTGAGACCCCTCGGCGACACCGTTGTGCTGATGCCTCCGCTTTCGATCACCCGGCCCCAATTGAAAACGCTGGTGGAGGTTACCTACAATAGCATCCAGGCTGCTTGGGAAGAGGAGTGACCCCGGTCCACCCACCGCGAAAGGACGAGGAGACATGAAATTCTCCTGGGCTGCACCGATAGCGCTTGTGTGTTTGCTGCTGGCTCTGGCCGCCTGCCAGGCGCCGGACGAGCCCGAAAACAGGGAACCCCGTCTGCGCAACGTG
>JAPPFQ010000048.1 GCA_028875135.1 Acidobacteriota bacterium | reverse complement strand
TAGCCAAGGCAGTCACTTACAAGCTTAAACCGGAAGAGCTTGACCCCATTTTCCACCTTCAGAGGATGCTGGAAAGGCAACCGGTGCGGTGTGATAATTTGGAACAGCCCAACGACTCCAGGAAAAAGCGGTATCTGGGAACCTGTTACCTGGTAGGCAAAAGGACGGAAGTGAACCTGAACCGATGGGTAGTGGCCAATGGGTTCGGCAAGTCCTTTGGAACCGACGAATACCGGGAAGACGAAGCGCTTGCCCAAAAACTGGAGGTGGGCATGTGGAAGAATCGATCGGGCCTCAGGCTCATGCGCCGCGGTCACCGCTTTCCTCAATTGGACAAACCCGATAGGGGACGATCTATTGGGGGCGACTGTTGAGCGGTTACAATGATCGGCGATTTCCGCCTGGGGGTCGAGCCGATGCCGTCGGATGGGCCGCCACCTTTCCCTACCCTCTTCCGTAGCGGTCTTCCAGGCGGACGATGTCCTCCTCGTCGAACTCTCCGAAGGCGATCTCCAACCAGCGGCTGGGACGGGAGCCGGCGCCCGCGGCCCGATGGCGGGTCCGGCGGGGGATGTAGATCTCCTCGCAGGGCTCCGGTTCCCAGGTCCGCTCTCCCACGGTCACCCGCAAGCCCGGGTCGAGAGCCACCCAGAGCTCGTCCCGGCGGCGGTGAAGCTGCAATGAAAGAACCTGTCCGGGGTTGACGGTGATGATCTTGACCGTGCTCACCTGGTTGTGGGTGTAGCGGCGAAAGTCCCCCCAGGGCCTCTGCTCCTGGTAGATCGCGGATCGGGGATCGTCCTGTGGGTCCTGTGGCATAATGTGGCCTTCCTGCAGTCGATTGCGGTAACGGATCCCAGCTAGCCTAGACGATCGGCGCGGGCAACCTCAAGCCGGAATGCCGGTTTCCCTGCCCGCTGGTCGGGCGGGACGGGAACCTGGACCGGGCGCGGGGGAGGGACGACCGGATGGAGACCATGCTGGTTGCCGGGGGGGCCGGGTTCATCGGCTGCAACTTCGTCCGGCTGGCGCTGGCCCGAACCGAAGCCCGCCTGGTGGTGGTGGACAAGCTGACCTACGCCGGCAGCCTCCACAACCTGGAGGGGCTGGCCGGACAACCCCGCTGCCGCTTCCTGCAGGGGGACATCGGGGACGGGGCGTTCGTGGGCGGGGTCTTTCGAGACTACCGGCCCACCTGGACGGTCAACTTCGCGGCCGAGACCCACGTGGACCGCTCCATCGACGATCCCCGCCCCTTTCTGGCCACCAACGTGGCCGGCGCCGCCGAGCTGCTGGAATGCGCCCGGGCCCACTACCGGCAACTCGAGGATTCGGCTCGCGGCCGCTTTCGCTACCTGCAGGTGTCGTCCGACGAGGTCTACGGCAGCGCCGAGGGAGGATCGACTTTCTCGGAAGGCACCGCCTGTGCTCCCAACTCTCCCTACGCGGCTTCCAAGGCCGCCGCCGACCACTGGGTGCGGGCCTATCACCGGACCTACGGTCTGCCGACCCTCACCACCCGCTGCTCCAACAACTACGGGCCCTACCAGTTCCCCGAGAAGTTGATCCCGCTGATGGTGCTGAACGCCATGGAGGCCAGGCCGCTTCCCATCTACGGGGACGGCGGGAACGTCAGGGACTGGCTCCACGTGGAGGACCACTGCGCCGCCCTGCTGGCAGTCCTGCAGGGAGGCCGCCCGGGGGAAAGCTACAACGTCGGGGGCGGCAACGAGCGCACCAACCTGGAGATGGTGGACCAGGTATGCGCCTGCCTGGAGGCGCTGTTTCCGGCCGCCGCCAATCCGGCCATGCAGCGCCGGGGAGTTGCGGCCTACGCCGACCTCAAGAGGCGGGTTCCCGACCGGCCGGGCCACGACCGCCGCTACGCCGTCGACTCCGGCAAGATCCGCAGGGAGCTGGGTTGGGCTCCGCGCTACGGTCTGGAGACAGGCCTCGCCCAAACGGTGCGCTGGTACGCCGAAAACCGGGACTGGTGCCGCAAGGTGCAGGAAGACAACTACGACCGGCGGCGGCTGGGCACCGCCGATAGGGTGGGATCATGAGAAAGGGAATCATTCTGGCCGGGGGCTCGGGCACCCGCATGGCTCCCGTGACCCGGGTCATCAGCAAGCAGATTCTCCCGGTCTACGACAAGCCGATGATCTACTATCCGCTGTCGACCCTCATGCAGGCCGGGATCATGGACATCCTGGTGATCACCACTCCCCGGGACCGGCCCGCCTTCGAGGGATTGCTGGGTGACGGCAGCCAGTGGGGCCTGAGCCTGAACTACGCGGTGCAGCCTCGTCCGGAGGGTATCGCCCAGGCCTTCCTCATCGCCAGGGACTTCCTGGAGGACCAGGCTCCGGCCCTGGTGCTGGGCGACAACATCTTCTACGGCCAGGGACTCTCCCGGAGTCTGCGCCGGGCCAGCCGGCAGACCGGCGGGGCCACAGTCTTCGCCTACCAGGTCCGCGATCCGCAGCGCTACGGCGTGGTCTCCTTCGACGAAGAGAGCCGGCCCATTGGCCTGGAGGAGAAGCCGGCGCGGCCCCGCTCCTCCTACGCGGTGACCGGGCTCTACTTCTACGACCGGCAAGTGGTGGACCTGGCTGCAAGGCTCAAGCCTTCGGCCCGCGGCGAACTGGAGATTTCCGATCTGAACCGGGAATACCTGGCCATGGGCCGGCTTCGGGTGGAGAAGCTGGGACGGGGGATAGCCTGGCTGGACGCGGGCACCCGCGAGTCGCTGCTGCAGGCATCGGTCTTCATTCAAACCCTGGAGGAACGCCAGGGGCTGATGGTGGCCTGCCCGGAGGAGATCGCGCTCGAAATGGGATGGATCGGGGCCGCTGACGTCCGCCGCACGGCACTGTCAATGCAGGGAAGTCCCTATGGGCGCTACCTGATGGGGTTGGTGGAGCCTGGAGAGTGAGGCAGGCATGAAGGTTGCCCGAACGGCGCTCCCCGGAGTGCTGGTCATCGAGCCCGAGGTCCACAGCGACGCCAGGGGGTTCTTCCTGGAGTCCTACCACGCCCGACGCTACCGGCAGCAGGGCCTTCCGCCGGAATTCGTGCAGGACAACCACTCCCAGTCACGCCATGGCACCCTGCGAGGGTTGCACGCCCAGGTGCGCCAGGCCCAGGCCAAGCTGGTCCGGGTGATCGAGGGAGAGGTGTTCGACGTGGCGGTGGACATCCGTCTGGGCTCGCCCACCTTCGGGCGCTGGACCGGCGTCTGCCTCTCGGCCGTCAACCGCCGGCAGTTCTTCATTCCCGAGGGCTTCGCCCACGGCTTCGCCACCACCAGCCCCTCGGCCCAGGTGGAGTACAAGTGCAGCCGCTACTACGACCCGGACGACCAGGTCGCCATACGCTGGGACGATCCCGAGATCGGGATCGAATGGCCCGTCCGGCACCCCTTCCTGTCGGCCAAGGACCGGGACGCCCCCCTGCTCAGCCAACTCCGGGATCGGCTTCCCCGCTTCGACTGATGGGGGCATCCCCCCGGGAGCGCGGGCGTCTCGCCCGCACACATTCCGGCACAGCCTCGGCCATCTCCTCCACTCGGCTCGACCGGCAATGGCGCCAGGGCTCTGCTTCGGCCAAGCCCTTGGCGTTTCGGCCGGCAGGGTGGCCGGGTGCTACA
>JAPPFQ010000615.1 GCA_028875135.1 Acidobacteriota bacterium | reverse complement strand
GGTCTCGGAGGTGGCGTTGCCGCCGGGAGGATTCAAGCAGTTTAACGGTATCTTGCATTCGCAGGGTCTAAAGCTGGACCAGGGCTATGTGAAAATCGAAAGGATCTCCGGGGAAGCGCCCTACTACGCCTATGCGGTTATCAACGATCAGGCCAATTCCGACGGCTCTTTTGTGGCTCCCGTCAGGGAAAACTGGATGGCCGGGCGTTCCGGCTTGACGCTTCCGGTCGTCGTGGAGGCCGGGGCCTACCACAGCGAGGTGGTCGTCTCCAATTGGTCCTCCGAGGACAAGACGCTGACTTTCGACTTCGTCGACAGTGACATCGCCGGCGGAAGGGTTTCCTTTTCGATGGACGTGGAGGCGGGCTCGCAGCAGATCCTGGGAGAATTCATAGAGCAGCTTCGGCAGTCCGGTTTTGACGCTGACTTGCCGAGGGGTGGTTCCTATGCCGGTCCCTTGATGCTCACGGTCGACGGAGACGGAGACGGAATGTTTCTGGGGGCCCGAACCATGTCACCGGGAGGCGGCGGGCAATACGGCGTTTTTTACCTGGGGGTGCCGACCGGGACCGAGTTCAGCAGCGGGGCCTGGTTGTATGGTCTGCAGCAGGATAGCGAAGACCGCACCAATTTGGCCCTGCTGACGACTTCGAGCGTCAACGAAAAGGCCAATATCTATGACATCGATCTCTACGACGGAGCCACCGGCCTCATGGTGAAGACCGTCAGCCGGGAAGTTCCCGCCAATCAATGGGCCCAGATCGGCATGATCCTGGCGCAGGCTCGAATTTCCCAGGGTTACGCCCACGTCAAGCGAACGGCTGGAGCCAACGATTTTATTACCTACGCGGTAATCAACGACGGGGGAAAGCCGAATGAACGCAGTGACGATGGGGCTTTTGTCGTAGGAGTTGCGGACATTGCCCAATAGAAGGGTTGCTCATTCGTCCCTTGGATTCCGGCTACCTGCCAACCATCCCAACCCTGTTCTCAAACGCTCCGGCTGCGGAGCATCATGACGAGGCTGAACGGACAAACCCGGACCGCCTTTCCTGTCCCTGCTCGTCCCGAACCCGTACGGTGAATTTCGGCCGTTTCATCCATCGATCCTGGCCCCTGCTGCTTCTCTGGTTGCTCGGGGGTCTGCCCGTTCAGGCACAGAGGCCGGTCGGCAACCCCCACCAGCCCTCGCTACGGCCTCAACCCTACCAGCGCGCCGAAGCGTGCCTGCCCTGTCATCGGAGACAGTATGACGAGCTGCGCAGCTCGGTGAAATCCGGCTACAGAAGCGTCAGCTCGGTGTTCAATGCCTTGGAGCTGTCGGGAAACTTTCTGAGCGGGGGGAGGCTGAGGCCGGTCTACGGCGACAGCGACAAGGTTACCGCCATCGACGTCACCGGAGTGGCCGGTCAGGGAAAGCCGCTGAATACCAACATGAACAGCGCCGACACCTTTACCCACATCAACCAGGTTCAGGCGGCCTTCTGCATCGGATGCCACGCCCCGCATATCGTGTTGATGGGGGAGGATCCCGACCAGAGGGAGATTCCGGAGCTGGAGGAGGTGGGCGGAAAATTTCGACCCGATCTGATTCGTCCCTTGCGGGACTTTCATTTCGTGGACAGCTCCAATCGACAGATCCTGCCGGAGGAAATCGGTGGACCGCCGCCCCCGGGGGCCAGACCTTCCCTGGGCGCCCAGGGGATCAACTGCGACGTCTGTCACGACATCACCGCCCCCGACCTGGACCGCAGCCCCAACCGCGACGGCCTCGCCAATTCCAGCTTCGAACTGATCCCTTCCATCAGCAAGATCGGTCCCTTTCTGTTTCCGGCGCCGGTCAAGAACAATTTTCACGTCGCCAGCCGCGATCCCGATCAGATCGGCTATCTGCGCAGCAGCGACTTCTGTGGGAGCTGTCATGATGTCCGAGTTCCCGGTGACGGATCGGGTTCCTTGACCCACCGGGAAATCAGCTTGAACCCGGAAAGTCAGAGCGTCAGTCTTTTCCGGCTCGAAAACCTGAACACCGAGTGGATGACGGGTCCCTACAACAGCACCCAAAACCCCTTCGGCAGGGTCATTCGCTGTCAGGACTGCCACATGTCACTGTTCCCCTATGGCGAGGAAAGCACCTATCAGGTGGGCGAACTGGAAGTCACCAGTCCCACCCCGGGACAATTCCCCCTGAACTTCGCGGCCGTGCCGGGCGTTTCGACGGACCGGAACTTCCCCCTGCAGCAGCGTCAGGTGGTGACTCACTACATGACCGGGGTGGATGTGCCCATTCTGAGGACGGATGAATTGCGGGCCCGTCTGGGACAGGACTACCCGGATGTCAATGAGCCGGGAACGGACGAGTACGGGATTCCGCTGTCGCTGGCCCAGCGGCGCGAGGACCTCTTGAAGGCTTCGGTTCGAATCGATCTGGACAAGTCGGACCGCATGGCGCAACCCGGGCGGTCCCTGATGGTCAGGGTGACGGCCGTCGCCCTGACCGGACACCGATTTCCGGCCGGCTTCTCCCAGGAACGAACCGCCTACATTCAGCTCTCCATCCGGGACAACAAGGGGTTTCTCCTCTACCAGTCCGGGTATGTGGTGGACAAGCCCCACCCGGAGGTGGGTGAGATGGCTCCCGATGGGAACCTGGACGATGAAGATCCCGAGCACCTGCATGCGGTGGTCGACCCCGGGCATCCCGCCGCAGTCTACCGCGTGGGGCAGTTCACCAACGGACATCGCAACCAGGTGTTTCAGTCGGGCCCGGACAACGGACCCGACGCCCGCATCTTTTTCGGCAGACCCAGCGGCCTGGTGCTGTGGCGCAACGAGTTGACCCGGGTCTTCCTTCCCGGGGAAAGCCTGGGGCGTATCGACGAGCAGGGTAATCCTATCGTCTTGACCCGACCTCACATGGAGGAGACCTTCAGCGCGGTCCTGGCCAACTCGGTCGACAACTATCGCTCACTGCCCCCATTGCAGCCCAGGACCTACGCCTATGAGGTGGTGCTTCCGACCCGGGAGGAGTTGCAACTGCTTGGGGTTGGAGAGCTGGAGTCGCCCTTGCACGTCCGCGCCCAGGTCAACTTCCTTCACTTTCCGCCTCTGTTTCTGCGCTTCATGGCCAGGACCACCAGCGCGGAGGGTCCGGGGGGACGGGACTACCACCTGATCGATGAGAAGCTCATCGACGATCTCCTGGTGAACGTGCGCGGCATTGCTTCGGCGGAATTCACCATCGACCTGGAGGCGCCATGATCAGAAGGGAAATACAGCTCCTGGCTGCGCTGGGGTTCCTGATCGCGGCCCTCTCCCTCTGGATCGGCTACGGGGAAGGCTGGTCGCAGGACGGTCAAGCCGGCGCCCCCAAGCGCAACCCCAACTACCTGGATCGGAATCCCTTTTACTTCGAGGGAAAGGTCGACTACGAGCTGTTGGGCATCGATCGGCCGGTGGATGCCTGGGAGTTCATGCAGCGAGGGATCCACCGCCAGGACGATCTGGAGGATCGGGAGGGAGCCATTCAGGATTACCGCGCCGCCATCGAACGCAACAACCCGGAAAACGGCACCTGTCAGATTGTAAAGACCCTGCCGTCAACCACCCTCGAGTTCCAGCAGCTCACCCCGGCCCCCTGCCTCTTCACCC
>JAPPFQ010000341.1 GCA_028875135.1 Acidobacteriota bacterium | reverse complement strand
GGAACAGGAAGTCTGGTCTGTGGTTGTTCTCGGTAATGGCTCCGCGGACGAATTCTAGCTCGTGGGCGCGAAACACCGCCTCAACGTGGTGTTCCAGGGACTGACCCATCCTCGCCTTCCTCCGGTTCTGAACGCTCAGGGAAAAGCTGATGAACCCGTCGACATCAACGCCCTTCGCGTCAGCGAATCCCTCCTTCAGGCGCAGTTCCACTACCCTTCGCTCAAGCCACCGGAACATGGACTCTTCGTGGTCCAGCCACGCCAGGAGGGCAGCGTCTGGATCATCCCTCGGTTCAACATCGGGCAACGTGCTGCGAGCAGTCTTCGAGAACATAGCCGTCGTCGGGAAAGCGGTCCCGAAACCCCCGACGATGGCCTCCAGCCGGTCTTCGTCCAGAACCTGGACTTCCATTCCGAGCTGGTCCAGGATCGCCCGCGCCGCGAAACCAATCTCAGTGGGATCATCCATCAGTCCCCGCGAAGTGAACCTGTGGCCCCGAGGCTGCACATTGAAGAGCCATGACATCTGGTGTTCGCAGGTTGAGCCCTGCTGCACTGCCAAGAAGTAGAGGCGCCCCGACGAGTCCATTGCCAGGAACAGGCTGTCTCCCTCGCTCATCGCCACCGTCACGGAGTTGGAGGGGTAGTAGAGCCTCCACTCGGCCGGCCTCGGCTTTCGCTCGCGTGCGTCGTAGTAGGTCGCGGACGACTCCTCGATCAGCGGTTCACGATCGTCCTCCAGCCAGATGTACGTAGCCTCGAACGTGCGCTTCCCGCCCTCGCCGAGGAACTGCTTCCGCATGGCCTTCGTGGTGCCGATCTCATGCTGGTTGGATCTCCGCGGCTCGGCATCGACCGCCGTGAGCCGCTTCACTCCCACTCCCAGGAAGTGGTCGCGCAGGAACCCCTGTCTCATCCTCTCAGGTCAAGTTCCGGCTCACCCGACCGCAGCCAGGCGGCACACCGTCCGGCCACTTCATCAATCGGCAGCCGTAGCCGGCCACGAACGGCGCACTCCCATACAGTCGCAACGCGCCACCCTCGACTAGTCAGTTCCAGTAGCTGCTCCCGGTCGCGATTCATGTTGCCGCTGATCTTCTCTCGCCAGAACACGCTTCGACTCTTCGGCCACTTAAAGAGATGACAGTCATGCCCGTGCCAGAAACACCCGTGCACGAAGATAACGGCGCCGTACTTCGGGAAGACCATATCGGGCTTTCCCGGCAACTTGCGGCCATGGAGCCGGAACCGAAATCCACGGCGATGAAGGGCTGACCGAAGGGCCACTTCTGGCTTCGTGTTACGCCCACGTATCCCGGACATCATCCGGCTGCGGACGTCAGGGGCGACGATGTCCGCCATACGGGTCAGAGAACGGCTGGCTCCCGGAAGTTCAACTCACTCTGTCGATAGCCGCGGCGGGGACGCCACACATCCCGTCCGGAGGCACGAACCTGGCCGACATGAGGTTCCATGATCCGGGCGATCGCCCGCACAACCGGAACGACAACCGAGTTGCCGAACTGCCGGTAGGCCTGGGTGTCCGATACGGGGATCATGAAACGGGCCTCGCCCGCAGCATCGAACCCCATCAACCGTGAGCACTCCCGGGGCGTCAAGCGCCTCGGCCGTGCGCCACGTTGGCGGATGAGGATCTCCGAACCGTCCTTGTAGTAGCGGGCGGAGAGAGTCCGGGCGACATCCTCCGGACCGAACACCGAGCACCCAAAGCCGTTGCCTGCCTTCCTGTGCCTGGCCCGGTAGTCGCGAAGGTACTTCCACAGATGCGCCGAGAGGGTGTACTTCGGATCAACGTCAGTTTCGAGAATGTCCCCGAGAACGGGGGCCGGCCCATCCGGCAACGCAAGGTGGTCGAAGCTGAACGGCGTTTCTTCCCTGAAACCTACGATGAAGATCCTCTCCCGCTTCTGTGGCACCCACGGTGCAGAATCGATGATCCGGTACTGAACGCTGTAGCCAAGCTCGTACTCAAGGACGTTCAAGATGGTGGCGAACGTCCTTCCCCGATCATGGCTGCCGAGGTTCTTCACGTTCTCGAGCAGGAAGGCTGCGGGCCGATGATGCGCGAGAATCTTCGCCAGATCGTAGAAGAGCGTGCCCTGAGTGTCGCACAGGAATCCATGCGGACGGCCCAAGGCGTTCTTCTTGCTCACGCCCGCGATGGAGAACGGCTGACACGGGAACCCCGCTAACAGGACATCGTGCCGCGGAACTCGACCCGGCTTCTCCGCGTACGGGCGGATGTCACCCACAAAGCTGTGGTCACTGTCCTTCGGCTCCGGGAAGTTCGCCTTGTAGGTGACCTCGGAGAAGCGGTCCCACTCGGAGGTGAACACACACTGTCCGCCGATATCCTCGAAGGGGATCCGGAGACCCCCGATCCCAGCGAAGAGGTCAATGAAGCGGAATGTCATCAGGCGAGGCTCCAGTAGGCCATCCGCTAACCGCCCTTGCTCCTAGCAATGACCCACCTTCGATCTCCCAATCGACGGGAGCGAATCACCGAGACCGATCCTAGCGCCTAGGCGATGCGCGGAAGGGGCCGAGACCAAGACATATTACCGCATCCCGATGAATCCGAGTCACTTGCCCCGCTAGTCCCCTGTGGAGAAGTCTGCGGATCGCCAAGGGACCTCTACACCCCCAAAGGGTGGAGCCTCAGCGACTTGGCTCGAACCGTCTAGGGCAGCGACGCGGCTCGGCTCCGAGTACGGATGGCGCGCCTCGCGGGCGGCTGCGCCCACACAACCCAGCTAGGCCCGTCGGGGCACAAAAGGGGGCTGTGGCGGACGAGGCCGCAGGGTCTGGGGCGGGTCTTTTCGGCACACGTCCCGACGGGCCGGCCCCCTCCCGCCCTCGGGGAGCAAGTGGCTAGGAACTGATCTTCCAGCCACCTCGGCCATTCGGTTGCGTGCAACGCTTAACGAGTCCTCTGTCCTCGAGGCTGTTGAGCGTCCCTGCCGCTATCGCGTCCACCAACCTGTCCGCACCACGGTAGATACCGGTACGGTGGCTGACTTCGGCCGGCCCAAGGCACCCACATCCCTCCTCCTCGGCCTTCGACAACACCTCCAGCACCGCCTCCTCCAAGTAGGCCATCGCGATCTGCACCCTTACCCTCGTGGCCATGCTCAACCTCCGTGTTCCCGGCACCGACAGGGGTTCCACACCGGACAGATCCTCCCTCGTCAACTACCCAGGTCCGCCCGTGAGACCTCACGCTGGCCCGGCAACGCCTCTCGGCAACTCTGTGCCAAAGCTAATTGGCTGGCGATTCTGGCACATCGCGAACGGGGGGACTCCACTGTCCAGGTGCCATCCACTCGCCCCTTTCCGAGCCGGCTTGATCCGCTGACGTACCTCGCGTGACGGCCACGAACTACCCCTAGGCAGAACTACCAAGGCATCCCCCGCCCGCTGTACTCCCTCCCCACCTCCGCCGAATCCTCCCGCCGCCCCGCCCCAATCATCACCCCCCGGTCAATCTGCCCCGCCACATTCTCCGGCAACACATTGTCCAGGAAGAACATCCCCCGCTCCTTCGTCAGCTCCAGCACCATGTCGCCGGCGGCGACGACCTCGGGTGGTAACGGCGGGTCGGCCCGGCCTTCCAGGTGGCCGTACGACAGGCCCAGGTCCCGC
>JAPPFQ010000140.1 GCA_028875135.1 Acidobacteriota bacterium | reverse complement strand
TCTTGAATCTTCCTCCCACGAAAACCTCCCGTTCCCGCAGAGCTCGCCCGCTCCGCAGGGTTTGCCTTGTCCTTTGCTGGTTTGCAGGATTGCATCCGGCGCACGGAGAAACGGCAATCGCCCAGGGCATCTGCGACCGCACGCCTCAGGTGCAGGAGGAAATCTTGACGAAAATCAGCATCGAATCGGCGTACCGGGGCACGGACTGGCCCACCGACTGCGCGGAGGTCACCGCCGATCACCTGGCCCTCGTGCGATCGCTGTTGCTTGCACAAGCCAACATCACGGCGCTTCAAAAACATGACTTCAGCGGGCTGGTCTCCTTGACATCGCTAGTCATGATCGAAAACCCCCTGACCGAGTTGCCCGAGGGCATCTTCGAAGATACGAGCAGGCTGAACAGAATTAGTCTGCAAGTTAACTCCCTAAACACTCTGTCCGAAGGGGTCTTTCAGGGACTGATCAAGCTGAGACGGCTGACCCTAGCAGACAACTCCCTGACTGCCTTGCCCGAGGGGATCTTCCGTGGATTGGGCGATCTGGAAAGTCTGGTCATAGGCGGCAACTCCATCAGCGCCTTGCCCGAGGGAGTCTTCCGGGGACTGAGCAAGCTGGAACTGCTGGATCTGTGGGGCAACCCCTTCAGGGAACTGCCCGAAGGGGTCTTTCAGGGTCTCGATTCCCTGGAATGGCTCTATCTGAACCGCAACCACCTGCAGGAACTGCCGGAGGGGATCTTTCGCGGGCTGGACAGCCTGAAAATATTGTTTCTGACCCGCAACTCCCTGTTACGACTCCCCCCGGGGATCTTTCGCGGGCTGGACTCGATCGAAGGGTTGTACCTGTCGAGAAACGGCCTGACCGCATTGCCGGAAGACCTCTTTCAGGGACTGGACACACTGAAATCGTTGAGCTTGTACCGGAACAACCTGGTAATCCTGACGAGGGGGATCTTCGACGGTCTCGATTCCCTGAGCGCGCTGACCCTGCAGGACAACGGTCTGCCTGAGCTGCCCGCGGGGATTTTCGACGATGTGCTCGATACTCTGGGTAGCGAGTTTGTTCTGGCAAGTTTTTCAACCCATGACGGAAGACTGATTGTTTCCTCCCATCTGCAGGCCGTCCTGGCCTTCGACTCTCCCGGGCAGCAGGCGCCGGAAGGCGCCACCGTCCGGGTGGGGGTGACCCTGAGCCGGGCCTCTCCGGTAGCCGTCCGGGCGCCCTATACTGTAGGCATCGGCGAGGCCCTGGGCGGGCTGGAGGGCTTCTCCCCCCCGCCCGGCAGAGGCCTGCTGTTTCCGGCCGGGGAAACCCGCGGGGAGATCGTCTTCACGGTGCCGGAGGAGGCCGGGACCCAGGGAGCCAGAACCGTGGTGCTGACCCTGGGCAAGCCCTCTGAGATCGGGCTCCGCCGCTCGGACGGGCGGGGACCCGACGCCCCCTACCTCGACAGCGAAAGCCTCGTCCTTCGTCCCGCCGAGGGCGCCGTTCACACCGTCACCGTTTCCGACTTCGACCCGGAAAGCCGGCGGCCCCACTGCCGCTCCCTGTGGGGGGGCGCGCCCTGTTCGACCCCGGCCGTCCTCCCCCACGCCGTCGCGGGTCCCCTGGGCGGGAGCGTGGCCCGGACCGAAGTGGTCCTCACCAACCGGGACCCCCGGTCGGGGAGGTGCGAGGCGGCCCTGCTGTTCGGCCGGGGGACCGAGTCGGCCGGGCCGGTGTCGTTCGACGGCCGCTTCCCCGAGGGGAACCTGCTCCGCGCGACCCTTCCCGGGGGAGGGGCTGAGATCGTCACCCTGGAAGCTCCCGCCGGAGAGGCCGCCAGGACCGGGGCGGTCCATGTCTTCACCCGCTCTCCCTGCAGCGGAAACTCCCTCACGGCCCAGGGGCGCATCCTGACGGAGGACCCGGGGAGCGGAGAGATCGAGGAGATGGTGTCGTTGGCAACCCAGTCTCCGCGGGATTGGCTGGGAGACGGGGACTGCCGGGTGCTGGCGGGGGTGTTCGGGAACGGCCGGGAGGTGGCGCTGTCGGCGGTGACCGCCGAGCCCGGCCATCGGGCGCCGCCCGGGACCCGGCTGGGCCTGCGGGCCCTCGACCTGGCCGGGAAGTTTCTCCGGCCTCTGCCCGGCCTCGAGATCAGCGGGGCGCAGCAGGTCCTTTCGGTGGGACGCTGGAGCCGGCCCCTCCTCATCGAAGCCTGCCTCAACGTCCCTGCGGCGGGCAGCCCCTTCCGGCTGGCCGTGACCGCCATCGGATGGAAGGCCGCGGGATCCAGGACGCAATACGGGGTCGAGAGCCTCCCCGGGGGAGGCGGCCCATGAATCCTCCAACCCCAAGAGGATAAAACGATGACTCCCCCGGCTACCGTCAACCATCGCCCATCCCTCCAGGGAGTGGGCATCCCCCGTTAGGCGCGCACAAGCCGTTGAGGAAAGCCTCTGGCCCGCTCCCGTTCCCGCAGAAACGTCCATCAGGGGGAACGACCTGCCGGCTCCGGCGAAGAAGGCCCGGATTTAACCCCCGCCTCCGGGCGGGTCCTCCGACTCTTCGGAACCGCCTCCTCCCGAACCGCCTTTCTGCGGCTTCTCCTCTCCCGTACAATCCTCCTCTTGGCCGCAGCCACGGCGGTACGGGGACTGTCCGGTGATGGTGTAATCGTAGCCGCTGCTGGTCTGGTTGCCACTGGTCGTCACCTTGACTTTTACGGTCCCTGCCGATGCGAAAGCGGGAATGAAGCAGACGATCGAGGTGTCCGACCAGCTTGTGATGTCGGTCACCGAGTTGCTGCCGAACGACACCGAACCCTCGCTCGATCCGAAGTTCGACCCGGAAATCGTCACCTCGGTGTCGGGCGGCTGCAGGGGAGGCCTGATCGAGGTGATCCCCGGAGGACCGACCTCGTCGTCGTCGACCGTGACCGAAACGTCCGGCACGGTGACGCTGCCGTAGTCTCCCCCAGTGGCCGAATGGGTGATCGTCGCGCTCTCGTTCGCATGGCCGCTGTCTTCCTCGCCCGACACCGTGAAGGACTGGGAGGTGCTCCAGTTGCCGGAAGTAAAGGTGAGCGACGACGGCGACACCGAAATCTTGGTGCTCGACTCCGAGTGGCTGACGGTGACCGATCCTCCCTCCGGCTGCGTCTTCAGTTCAACGCTATAGGTCGCCGTGCCTCCCTCATCCACCGCCAGGCTGGTCGGATCGACCGTTACCCCCCGAGTGTCGTCGTCGTTGAGGGTGATCGTGCAGGTGTCGGGACCGTAATCGCTCGCACTGGCTCGCAACGTGAGCGACTCCGACGTGCCCTCGTCGATCTTGTCGTCCGTCACGCTCAGCGTGGCCGACCCCGAGGTCTTGTTTTTCTTGATCTTCAGCGCCTCCACCGTGTAGTCCGACGTGGAGGCAGTGCTACTGGCGCTTACTCGGCTGAGTGTGACGGTGGCATCGCTGCCCGGCGCATGATCGGACGGCACGCCGACGCTGATCGTTCCCGTCCCCGACGGCTCCGAGACGCTCGGAGGGCAGGACAGGGTGAGCGGAGGAAGGTCGTCATCGATGATGTTGACGGTAACCACTTTCTTCAGATCGTCCGGCCGATTGTATTTTGGGTCGCCGGTGCTTCTCGGCTTGTTGTCGATGTTTGCCGTCTCGTCGGCGTAGTCG
>JAPPFQ010000321.1 GCA_028875135.1 Acidobacteriota bacterium | reverse complement strand
CCCTCTTCCCTCACCCGGCGCTCTGGAAACCTGTTTCTTCCACGGGCTGCTAGCCGGCGCCCTCGGGAGCAATCTGACCGCCAGGGCGACCAGTCCGGCAAATAGAATTGTCTCCCAGAGATGAAGTAAAACCCACGGCCACAACCACCGAGACCACTCCTCCAGCCAGAGATACATATCCAAGAGCGGCAATCCTTCCCAAGCTGCCTAACCGGTCGAACAGGACTCGGCACTCACTCGGGTTTCGGATCCTCTGTTGCGGAGTCTTTCCGGCGGGACCTTCTCTGCTCGAGGATCTTTTCCAGGTCTCGCAGGTCTTGCCGTGTCACTTGGCCGGCTTCAGCCAGATGGGATATTACGGGCCCGGCCGATCCACTGAACGAGTCCAGGAAATCGCTCACCAACCGCCGCTGGGCCTCATCGCGGCTGATGACGGGTACGAAAACATGGGCATTGCCGATCTTGCGCAATTTTCGTACCGCCCCCTTGGCCTCCAGGCGATACACCAGGGTCTGGACCGTCGTATAGGCCAGCCTGCGTTCGGTGGGGAACTCTTCCAGAATTTCCCTGATGCAAGCCCTGCCGAGTTTCCAAAAGGCTTCCATGGCCTTGAGCTCGAACGGCGACAGTTTGATCTGCTTGTATTTTGCCAACGGTGCCTCCTTGACCCTTCACCATCGAGCCGAGATCAACGGTTTACGAAATTGACGAACCTGCAAGGAACCGCTGCCGCAATTTCCGGTGCACCAGGTTTGGCGGCCGGCCCCGATTATTCGCCGGTGTAGTCCTCCGGAATTGCAAATTCCGAGGGGTCCGGTTCTTCGTACTGGAAATCATAATGCTCCACCACCCGCCGGCTTCCATCCGGAAAGGTGACGTCCTCCCTGACGATGAGCTGCAAGTTCCCGGAGACCCAATGCGCCCCCGGGGCCAGTTGACCGTTCACCAGCACCCTCTTGCCCACGCATTCCACGCCGTTGATCACCCGCCTCCCGATTTCGGCCGACTCCGGTGGAACGAAGTGGGGATGGGGCAGCACCGGAAGCGGGAGTTGGCGGATGACTTGGACGCTTCCCTCTTCGTGGTCGATGTGGTGCACCTTGCCGGTCACGGCGTCCTTGAGCCTGGCCTGCCCCTCGCCAATTGGCGACCCCTCGTTGAACTTGACCTTGGTCCGCATCTCCGAGCCCGAAGATGCGCGGGACAGGGAACCGCGGAACTCCGCGACCAGTTTCTCGGAACCGTCCGCCTGATTGCGGTAAATCATCTCCTTGTAGCGCGCGGTAAACGGCACCCATTGCGCTTCAGCCAAGGGTGGAAGTGTAATGCCTACCAGCAGCGTTAGGCAAGCCGGCAGATATCGACTCGTTGTCTTTCTTTTCATGTCTCGACTCCAAGGGTTCGATGACCCGTAAAGGTATGCCAATGGTGCCAATGGAGAATAGCGCGGCTGCCGAATGAACAACCGCTGTTTAAAGGCTGAAGGATGTTCCATGAGACTGGCTGGCGACTCTTCGGATAAACCGGACGGACGAAAGCCCGGAACGACTCTGGACGGCCTCACCGAGGCCACCCCAAGAGGGGATGAACACCCGCTCGGGTCTTCCGGAAGGGGCCGCCCAAAACCGCAAGGGCGAGACCGGAAGAGTTGTCCGACTGATCCTCACAGGCGGGGAGACTCCCGGGTGAATTCGGTCACTGTCGATTCCTTGCCCGCGGTCGTTCACCAGCAAAGACAGCCCCTCGTGCAGTATTGGTTGTTCGACTCGCAAACGTAGAATTCGTACGCACAAAGGGACGAACCGCTGCAATAGCCCGCCGGCACACACCATGTGTTGTACCAACCACAACTCCAGGAATCGGGACATGTAATGGTAGAGGTAGACGGACAGTACGCGCTGACAGGCGAACCAATGGAAAGCGCTGCGACAAGGACAACGACGACAGTAACGGCTCTCTTGAACATCTTGAATCTCTCCGTTTTAGCTGGTGGATGTGAGTTTGACTCTCCGGTGGAACAGTTGGCGTAAATTCTTACTGTGACGATATCGTGACATAAACATTTCCATTTTTGTAAAAAAATATATAGTATGTATATTGTATAATTTTTATCTTGGATGTAGTAGAATTTGACGACAATTCCCCATGGGAAGTCCTTCAGGTTTCATCATCGGCGGAGTGTTGCTCGAGATGAGGGAATCATCCAACAGACCTGTAGGAAATACGACCTGCCCAATCCGTTAGGATCGATCCGAGGCGAATGCGTCATAGGGTAGCCCCACACTCTTGATGGGATCGCATGGCGGATCGCAGTGAGGCTGCACCGATCATGATTGGCCACGGGAATTTGCAAGAAGCGGCTCCGGGCGCCGTCCTGAATTGTGAGTAGGGGAGGTTTGAAATAGTAATGGTTCTACAAAAACCGAAGGAACTTGTCTTTTCAGTTCCCGTCGCGCGTCGTGCACGGGGTAAGGCTGTACGACGCGTGCAGGAGTGGCTGTGCCTCAACGCTCACGCGGTCGCTGTCGACGGGGTGTTTGGAGCCGCGACCGAGTCTGCCGTCCGGGAGTTTTGTGATGCTCAAAATCTGTTGTTCGAGGGCAATGTCGACCAAACGATATTCGATGCCCTGAGTGGGCCTATTCGACGCGCACTCGACAAACCGGAGGATTTGCCGGATCAGTTTGGCGAGGTTGTGGTTGCTGTTGCCAGTCGGCACTTGCAACAGCACTCCCGTGAGGTTGGCGGTCAGAACCGAGGACCTTGGGTGCGCCTCTACATGAATGGTCGCGAGGGTAATGAGTGGCCTTGGTGCGCCGGCTTCGTGTCGTTCGTAATTCGCCAAGCTAGTGTCGAGCTGAATCATCCCTTGCCATTTCCCAAGTCTTACTCCTGCGACAATCTCGCCAATTGTGGAAGAAAGCGAAACCTATTTGTTGCAGAACGCGACATCAATCCATCGAATGCTGCGGTCAAGCTGCCCCCAGGCACTGTCTTTCTGAACCGCCGGGTTTCGTCCGACTGGACCCACACGGGCTTTGTGGTTGAAGCCCACGGTGAGACCTTCACAACTATCGAGGGAAACACCAATGACGAGGGTAGTCGCGAGGGCTACGAAGTCTGTGCGCGCACTCGCGGCTACGCCAAAAAGGACTTCGTGCGCCTCTTGACTTAGCGGCGCGCCCCGAACCGGCTTGAGATGTTTCCCATTGGCTGTTCGGCTGGATTCCAAGGTTTCGGAATTGAAACGTTTGTCGGTCGGATCCTGTCGATCGCGGCAATCAGTCTCGGTGCACCCTGCTGGATTCTCGCAGGAAGCTCTACGGTGCTGGTCTTGCTAACCGCGATGAATATTGTGACTTGTACCAGCGTGAGAAACATGAATACCTGTTTGCAGGATAAGTGCCTGACGGGGTATTGGTCATCGCCCCCGTCAGCCGAGTCGATTGTTTCGCTCCATCCTGTCCTTGCTCCCTGACCGCACTCGGGACCTGACGGTCCGGTTCGTTCGAAAATTTTTTTGTTGCCTTATACTATAGTTGTAGATATGAATATTTTATAGAAATAAAATGAAGTTTTTTCAGTAATGTTAGTCATTAATGGAATTGAACATACTTGATCTGAAGCGACTCGTACCGTTCCGTTGAACCGTTCCATTCACGCGCAAGCGATTGCGGAG